>NZ_JBHYKM010000190.1:0-9544 GCF_042741435.1 Streptomyces sp. NPDC058955
CGGGCGGCCGCGTGGTCGCGCAGCTCCTCGGGGGTGGCGGCGCCGGGCGCGTCGAGGACGGCGTAGGCGACGAGCCGCTTGTCGCCGGGCCGGTCCTCGCGGACGAGCACGGCGGCCTGGCGGACGGTGCCGTGGGCCATCAGGGCGGCCTGGACCTCGCCGGGCTCGACGCGGAAGCCGCGGATCTTCACCTGGCCGTCGGCGCGGCCCAGGAACTCCAGGACGCCGTCGGCACGCCACCGCACCAGGTCGCCGGTGCGGTAGACCCGCTCCCCCGGGGCGCCGTGCGGGTGGGCGACGAAGCGTTCGGCGGTCAGGCCCGGCTGGCCCACATAGCCACGGGCCAGGCCGACGCCGGCCATGTACAGCTCGCCGGTGACTCCGACCGGGACCGGTCGCAGCCGCTCGTCGAGCAGGTACACCCGCTTGTTCGCGACGGGCCGGCCGACTGGGATCGACGGGGCGGTGGTGTCACGTGCCTCGATCGTGTGGCAGCAGGTGAAGATCATCGACTCCACCGGCGAGTAGCCGTTCACCAGCCGCAGCGACGGATACGCCGCCCGCGCCTTCGCGATGTGGGCCACGGACAGCGGCTCGCCGCCCGTCATCAGCTGCCGCACGCCCTCGAAGCACCCCGGGTGCTCGTCGAGCAGGAAGTTGAGGAGGCTCGCCGAGACGTGGACGGTGGTGACCCCGTGCGCGGCGATCAGTTCCGCGACGGCGGCCGGCTCGGGCCGCAGCCCGGGCTGGAGGACGCAGGTGCCGCCGTGCAGCAGGGCGCCGAACAGCTCCAGGGCGAAGGCGTCCCAGGACACCGGCGCGCACTGCAGCCACACCTCGCCCGGGCCGAAGGCCACGTACTCCTGGCCGGTCAGCGTCCCCGTCATCGCCCGGTGCGGCGCCACGACCCCCTTCGGCGCTCCGGTGGAGCCGGAGGTGAACATCACGCAGGCCACGTCCTCGGGCCCCGCGATCCGTCCCAGGTCGGTGTCGTCCAGGGCGGCGATCGCGTCCGCCTCGGTGTCCAGGCGTACGAAGTCGGCGGCGGCGTCGCGCCAGCCGTCGGCGGGTTCGCCGGCGGTGACGATCAGCCGGGCCCCGGCGGTGTCGGCGACGGCGCGGAGCCGTTCGACAGGGAATCCGGCGTCGAGGAGGGTGTATCCGGCGCCCGCCTTGAGGACGGCGAGGACGGCGACGACGAGGTCGAGGTCCCGGTCGAGGAGGACGGCGACGGTGTCGCCGCGGCCCGCGCCCCGGGCGCGGAGCCGGCGGGCGAGCCGGTTCGCGGAGGCGTTGAGCTCCGCGTAGCCGATCGTGCGGTCCGGGAGGACGAGGGCGGTGGCGTCGGGGGTGCGGGCGGCCTGCCGCTCGAAGAGTTCGTGGACGCCCGCGGTCCGGGGGAAGGCGGTGGCGGTGGCGTTCCAGGTGTCGAGGAGCGTGGTGCGCTCGTCGGCGGCGAGGACGTCGAGGTCGCCGATCCGGCGGTCCGGCTCGGCCGCGGCGGCCGTGAGGAGGCGGACCAGGCGGGCGGCGAGCGTCTCGGCCGTCGTCCGGTCGAAGAGGTCGGTGGCGTACTCCACGAAGCCGGTGAGGCCGGCGGGCGCGCCGTCCTCGGCGTGGTGCTGTTCGGCGACGAAGGTGAGGTCGAACTTGGCGCTGTGGCGCTCGGGGTGCGCGACCCGCACCTCGCAGCCCGGCAGGGCCGGGACCGGAGTGGCGTCCTGGAGGGCCAGCATCACCTGGAAGAGCGGGTGCCGGGCGAGCGAGCGGACGGGGTTCAGCTCCTCGACGATCCGGTCGAACGGCACGTCCTGGTGGGCGTAGGCGGCGAGGTCGGACTCCCGGACGCGGGCGAGGAGTTCGCGGAAGGTCGGGTCGCCGGAGGTGTCCGTGCGCAGCACCAGCGTGTTGACGAAGAAGCCGACCAGGTCGTCCAGGGCCTCGTCCGACCGTCCGGCGACCGGGGTGCCGAGGGGGATGTCGTCGCCCGCGCCGAGCCGGGTGAGCAGCGCGGCGAGGCCGGCCTGCACCACCATGAACAGGGTCGAGTCGCTGCGGCGGGCGAGGTCGAGGAGCCGGCCGTGCAGTCCGGCGTCGAGTGCGAGGGGGACGCTGTCGCCGCGGTGGTCGGCGACGGCCGGCCGGGGCCGGTCGGTGGGGAGGGGCGTCGCGTCGGGGGCGCCGGCGAGGGCCTGGCGCCAGTGGTCCAGCTGGCGGCGGGCGAGGCTGTGCGGATCGGCCTCGTCGCCGAGGAGGGCGCGCTGCCAGAGGGTGTGGTCGGCGTACTGGACGGGCAGCGGCGCCCACTGCGGCGGACGGCCCGAACGGCGGGCCTCGTAGGCGGTGGTGAGGTCGCGGGCCAGCGGGGCGAGGGACCAGCCGTCGGCGGCGATGTGGTGCGTCACCAGGAGCAGGACGTGGTCCTCGGGGGCGACGGTGAGCAGCGTGGCCCGCAGCGGGGGCTCGGCGGCGAGGTCGAAGCGGTGGGCGGAGGCGTCGCGGAGGGCCCGGGGCAGGTCCCGTTCGGGGCAGGCGACCGTGTGCCACACCCGGGCGGCGAGGGCGGCGTCGGCGTCGAGGACGTGCTGGTGGGGCTCGCCGTCCGCCGTGGGGAAGACGGTGCGCAGGGCCTCGTGGCGGGCCGTCACGTCGAGGACGGCGTGGCGCAGCGCGTCGGTGTCGAGGGGGCCGCGGACGCGGAGCGCGAGCGGCACGTTGTACGAGGCGCTGGGCTCCTCGGCCTGGTCGAGGAACCAGAGGCGCCGCTGGGCGGAGGAGAGCGGGACGCGGTCGGGGCGCGGGGCGGGCAGCAGGGGCGGGCGGGGGGCGGCTCCGGATCCGGCGTCGGCGTCGGTGGCGTCGAGGCGGGCGGCGAGCGCGGCCACGGTCGGGGCGTGGAAGAGTTCGGCGATGCCGACGTGGGCGGCGAGCGCGGTGCGGATGCGGCTGATCAGGCGGGCGGCGAGGAGCGAGTGGCCGCCCAGGTCGAAGAAGCTGTCGTGCACGCCGACCCGTTCGACGCCGAGGACGCCGGCGAAGAGCTCCGCCAGGGCGGTCTCGCGGGGGGTGCGCGGCTCCGCGCCGGCGTCGGCGGACGCGGTGGGCGCGGGGGCGGGCAGGGCCTGGCGGTCGAGCTTGCCGTTCGCCGTGAGCGGGAGGGCGTCCAGGACGGTGAAGCTGCCGGGCCTGAGGTGTTCGGGCAGGTGGGCGGTGGTGTGGGCGCGGGCGTCGGCCGGGTCGAGCACGGTGCCGGGCTCGGCGACGAGGTAGGCGGCGAGGCGCTTGTCGCCGGGCCGGTCCTCGCGGACCACCACGGCGGCCTGCCGGACGTGCGGGTGCCGCATCAGGACGGCCTGGACCTCGCCGGGCTCGACGCGGAAGCCGCGGATCTTCACCTGCCCGTCGGCGCGTCCGACGTACTCCAGGACGCCGTCGGCGCGCCGGCGGACCAGGTCGCCGGTGCGGTAGACCCGCTCGCCGGGGGCGCCGTGCGGGTGGGCGACGAACCGTTCCGCCGTCAGGCCCGGCTGGCCCAGGTAGCCGTGGGCCAGTCCGGCACCGGTGAGGTACAGGTCGCCGACGACGCCGGCCGGCACCGGGCGGAGCCGGTCGTCCAGGACGTACACGCGCTCGTGGGCGATCGGCCGGCCGATCGGGATCGCCGGGTGGCGGGTGTCCTCCGGGGTGATGGTGTGGGTCGACACGAAGATCATCGCCTCGACCGGTCCGTAGCCGTTGACCAGCCGCAGTCCCGGGTACTCCGCGAGCGCCTTCGCCGCGTGGGCGGGCGAGGCGGCCTCGCCGCCGCCGATGACCTGGCGCATCCCGGTGAAACACCCGGGGTACTCGTCGAGCAGGAAGTTCAGCAGGCTCGCCGACAGGTAGGCCGAGGTGACGCGGTGGCGGGCGATCAGCTCGGCGATCACCGCGGGCTCGGGCTTGCCGCCGGGCTGGAGGACGCAGGTGCCGCCGTACAGCAGCGGGCCGAAGACCTCCAGGGCGAAGGCGTCCCAGGACATCGGCGCGGACTGGAGCCACACCTGGTCCGGGCCGAAGTCCACGAAGTCCTGGCCGGTCAGGGTGCCGGTGAGGGCCCGGTGCGGGGCGACCACGCCCTTCGGCACGCCCGTGGAGCCCGAGGTGAACATCACGCACGCCGCGTCCTCGGGACCCACCTCGCGCCCGGGCGCGGTGCCGGCGCAGGCGGCGATGCGTGCCGCGTCCGGGTCCGCGTCCAGCAGGACCAGGCGGGTGTCCGGGGCGAGCACGTCGCCGAGCGCCCCGGCCGTGACCACCCGCGCGAGTCCGGCGCGTCCGACGACGTCCCGCAGCCGCTCGCCGGGGAACCCGGGGTCGAGCAGGGTGTACGCGGCGCCCGCCTTGAGCACGGCGAGCAGGGCCACGACGAGCCGCGGCTCGCGCTCCAGGAGCACGCCGACCGTGTCGCCGCGGCGCACCCCGAGCCCGATGAGGTGCCGGGCCAGCCGGTTCGCGTCGCGCTCCAGCTCGCCGTACGTCATCCGCGCGTCGCCGGAGACGAGGGCCGTCGCCTCCGCCGTGGCCCGGGCCTGCCGCTCGAACAGCTCGTGCACGGGCGTCCCGTACGGGAGCGGAGCGCCGAGCGGGGCGCTCCCCTCCCCCAGCAACAGCCGCCGCTCGCCGGGCGCGAGGACGTCCAGGTCGCCGATGGGTACGTCGGGCCGGTCGGCGGCCGCCTCCAGGAGGCGCACCAGGCGTGCCACCAGCGCCTCGGCGCTGTCCCGGTCGAACAGGTCCACGGCGTACTGGGCGGTGCCGCGGACGCCGGTGGGGCGGCCGGTGGCGTCGTAGCCCTCGGTGACGTCGAAGGTGAGGTCGAACTTGGCGACGTCGAGGGTGAGCACGCGCTGCTCGACGAGGTCGGCGCCGGGCAGTCGCGGGGTGGCGACGGCGTTGTTCTGGAGGACGAGCATCACTTGGAAGAGCGGGTGCCGGGCCGGGGAGCGGACGGGGTTCAGCTCCTCGACGATCCGGTCGAACGGCACGTCCTGGTGGGCGTAGGCGGCGAGGTCGGACTCCCGGACGCGGGCGAGGAGTTCGCGGAACGTCGGGTCGCCCGAGGTGTCGGTCCGCAGCACGAGGGTGTTCGCGAAGAAGCCGACCAGGTCGTCCAGGGCCTCGTCCGACCGTCCGGCGACCGGCGTGCCGAGGGGGATGTCGTCGCCCGCGCCGAGCCGGGTGAGCAGCGCGGCGAGGCCGGCCTGCACCACCATGAACAGGGTCGAGTCGCTGCGGCGGGCGAGGTCGAGGAGCCGGCCGTGGAGCCCGGCCGGGAGGTCGACGGGGACGACGCCGCCCCGGTGCGAGGGGTGCAGCGGGCGGGGGCGGTCGGTGGGCAGCGCGGTCTCCTCGCCGAGTCCGGCCAGGGCCTGCCGCCAGTGCGCGAGCTGCCGGGCGAGCACGCTGTCCGGGTCGGCCGGGTCGCCGAGGAGGTCGCGCTGCCAGAGGGTGTAGTCGGCGTACTGGACGGGCAGCGGCGCCCACTCCGGCGCTCCGCCCCCGGCGCGGGCCGTGTACGCGGTCGCCAGGTCGCCGACCAGCGGGGCGAGGGACCAGCCGTCGCAGGCGATGTGGTGCACGACGAGGAGCAGGACGTGCTCCCCCGGTCCGGCGTCGAAGAGGTGGGCCCGGAGCGGCGGCTCCGTGGCGAGGTCGAAGCCCTGGCGGGCGGCGGCGGTGAGGGCCTCGGGGAGGCCGGCCGCGCCGGGGGCCGTGTGGGTCCAGGGCACACCGGCGTCCTCGGGGGCGGGCACCTCCTGGCGGGGCCGGCCGTCGGTCGCGGGGTGGCGGGTGCGCAGGGCCTCGTGGCGCTCCGCGAGGTCGGCGACGGCCCGGCGGAGGGCGTCCGCGTCGAGGGTGCCGCGCAGTCGCAGGGCGATCGGGACGTTGTACGTGGCGCCGCCCGCGGGTTCCTCGCCGGTGTCGCGGCCCTCGGCCTGGTCGAGGAACCAGATGCGCTGCTGGGCGGCGGACAGCGGGAGTTCGGCGGGCCGGACGGCGGGGAGCAGGGCGGGCGGGGCGGCCTCGGCTCCGTCGAGGGCGCGGGCGAGGGCGGCGGGGGTGGGTGCCCGGAAGAGCTCGCGGATGCCGATCTCCACGCCGAAGGCGCGGCGGATGCGGCTGATCAGGCGGGCGGCGAGCAGCGAGTGGCCGCCGAGGAGCAGGAAGCTCTCGTCGGCGCCCACCTCGTCCAGTCCGAGGACGTCGGCGAACAGGCCGCACAGGGTGTGCTCGGCGGGCGTCTCCGGGGCGCGGCCGGCCGGCGCGGTGCGGGTCCGCGGGGCGGGCAGGGCCTGGCGGTCGAGTTTGCCGTTCGGGGTGAGCGGGAGGGCGTCGAGGACGACGACGGCGGAGGGCACCAGGTGTTCGGGGAGGCGGGCGGCCGCGTGGTCGCGCAGCTCCTCGGGGGTGGCGGCGCCGGGCGCGTCGAGGACGGCGTAGGCGACGAGCCGCTTGTCGCCGGGCCGGTCCTCGCGGACCACGACGGCGGCCTGACGGACGTGCGGGTGCTTCATCAGGGCGGCCTGGACCTCGCCGGGTTCGATCCGGAAGCCGCGGATCTTCACCTGTCCGTCGGCGCGTCCGACGAACTCGACGACGCCGTCGGGCCGCATGCGGACCAGGTCGCCGGTGCGGTAGAGGCGGGCGCCGGGGGCGCCGTACGGGTGGGCGACGAAGCGTTCCGCCGTCAGGCCCGGCTGGCCCGCGTAGCCCCGGGCCAGACCGACGCCGGCCATGTACAGCTCGCCCTCGGCTCCGGCCGGGAGGGGGCGCAGGCGCTCGTCGAGGACGTGGACCTGCTTGTGGGTGAGGACGGAGCCGACGGGTATCGCGGAGTGCCCGGTGTCCGGTTCGCCGATGGTGTGGCAGCAGGTGAAGATCATGGATTCGACGGGCGAGTACCCGTTGACCAGCCGCAGCCCCGGGTACGCGGCGAGGGCGCGGGCCACGTGCGGCACGGACAGCGGCTCGCCGCCCGTCATCAGCTGCCGCACGCCGTCGAAGCAGCCCGGGTACTCGTCCAGGAGGAAGTTGAAGAGGCTCGCCGAGACGTGGACGGTGGTGACGCCGTGGTCGGCGATCAGCCGGGCGATGAGGGCCGGTTCGGGGCGGGCTCCGGGCTGGAGGACGCAGGTGCCGCCGTGCAGCAGGGCGCCGAACAGCTCCAGCGCGAAGGCGTCCCAGGACACCGGCGCGCACTGCAGCCACACCTCGTCCGGGCCGAAGGCCACGAAGTCCTGGCCGGTCAGTGTCCCCGTCATCGCCCGGTGCGGCGCCACCACGCCCTTCGGCAGGCCCGTCGAGCCCGAGGTGAACATCACGCAGGCCACGTCCTCGGGCCCCGCGACCCGCCTCGGGTCGGTGTCGTCCAGGGCGGCGATGGCGTCCGCCTCGGTGTCGACGGGGACCGGGAGCACCGGCGTGCCGTCCCAGTGGCCGGCGAACCGGGCGGCGGTGACGACGCGGGCGGCTCCCGCCAGGGCGGCGATGTCGCGGATCCGCCCGGCGGGCAGGCCGGGGTCGAGGAGGGTGTAGCCGGCGCCGGCCTTCAGGACGGCCAGGACGGCCACCACCAGCTCGGTGTCCCGCTCCAGGAGCACGCCGACGGTGTCGCCGCGCCGCACTCCCCGCGCGGTCAGGTGGCGGGCGAGCCGGTTGGCCCGGGCGTTCAACTCGCCGTACGGGGTGCCCCGTCCCTCGAAGACCACGGCGGGGGCATCGGGGGTCCGGGCCGCCTGCTCCTCGAAGACCTCGTGGACGCAGTCCAAGGACACCTTCATCATCTCCATCGGTCGGGGCGCGGGACGGGGCGCGGGATCTCGGGGTGGGAGGGGCGGGCGGCGGCCCGGGTCAGTTCGCGGCGGTCTCGGCGATGAGGCTCGCCGGGCGCATGTCGGTCCAGTGGGCGTCGACGTAGTCGAGGCAGCTCTGCCGGGGCGCGGCTCCGTGGACGGTGGTCCAGCCCTCGGGGACCTCGATGTCGGCCGGCCACAGGGAGTGCTGGTTCTCGTGGTTGACCAGCACCAGGTAGGCGGCGTCGGCGTTCTCGAAAGGATTGGTGGTCATCGGGATTCTCCTGCTCCTGATCCGATCGCGTGGATTCGATGACGTGGATTCGATGTCGCGGAATCGCTTGCGCTGATTCGATTCCGAGGAGTCGATTCCTCGGGGACATCGGAAAGTTATCGCCGCCGCGCGGTCCGGAAAGGCAGCGGGCGGGGCAGCCGATCGGCAGTTACCGACGGCTCCGGGGGAAAGGGACCCGACGCGGAACTGCCGGTGTGCGGGGCGCGTCGGCGTGGAGTTCGGCCAGGAAAGCGGCGGGCAGCAGCCGCTCCAGCGCGGGCGGCCCGAACAGGGAGACGCCGACGGGCAGTGCGCCGGAGTGTCCGGCGGGGACGGCGACGACGGGCCGGCCGGCCAGGGCCGGGAGGGTGGAGCTGGTGCGGGTGAACGGGTCGGGTCCGTCGTCGATGCGCCAGGCCGGGCCGCTGGTCGCGGCCAGCAGGACGTCCACGCCGTGCCGGGCCAGGGCCGCGTCGATGAGGTGGCGGGCCCGTCGCCGGGAGCGGCGGCGGAGGGCGGGGGCGAGCGCCCGTTCCCCGTCGCCGAGTTCGGCGCACCGCTCCAGCAACTCCTGGCCGAAGAGGCCCAGTTCCACGGGGTCCCGGCGGTTCGCCGCGATGACCTCGTCGAGGGTGGCGGGCGCACCGGGCCTGCCGCCGAGGTACCGCTCCAGTGAGGGCCGGAACTCCGCGCAGAGCGCGTCGAGTCCGTCGACGAGCAGGTCCCTGGGCAGGGCGATCTCGACGGGGACGACGGTGGCGCCCGCGGCCCTGAGCCGTTCGGCGAGGCGTTCCGCGAGCTCCTGGGCGTCGGGGGCCATGCCCTTGACGTGCCAGAGGCCCATCCGTACGCCACCGGGCGGGGCCGGTGCGGTGGGGAGGGGACGACCGGTCAGGACCGCGAGGCCGAGGGCCGCGTCGGCCAGCCGGGGCGCGAGGGGCCCGAGGGTGTCCTGCACGCTGGAGATGGGCACGACCCCGGCCGTGGGCAGGGTGCCGGGCGCCGGTTTGATCGCAGCCACGCCGCAGACGCCGGCCGGGCAGACGAGCGAGCCGTCCGTCTCGGTGCCGAGGGCGAGCGGCGCCATGCCGGCCGCCACGGCGGCGGCCGAGCCGGCGGAGGAGCCCCAGGCGCTGCGCGCGGGGTCGTGGGGGTTGCGGGTCTGGCCGCCGACGGCGGACCAGCCCTCGATGCTGCGGGTGGAGCGGAAGTTGCCCCATTCGGTGAGGTTGGTCTTGCCGAGGACGACGGCCCCGGCGGCACGCAGCCGGGTGACGACCTCCGCGTCCCGCACGGGCGGGGGGGGGGGGGGGGAGCCCGATCTCCCCGGCGCCCCGCCCCCCCTCGACGCCCTTGGTGAGGTCGTCGACGGCCTTCGAGAGGTCGGCGTTGTCGGTGGTGTTCTTGAGGTTGCCGAGCTCCGTGGAGATGGAGTTCA
>NZ_JBHYKM010000191.1:0-9330 GCF_042741435.1 Streptomyces sp. NPDC058955
CTGCTGGGTGTGACCGGCTGACGCTGGCGTACCTGTACGTCCGACGCGTATGCCCTGGAGACGCCGAGCACCGGAAGGAACGGCGCCGGGCGGGCGCGGGCCCGGGGGGGGGGGGGTCACCCGTGTTGCCCCCCCCCCCGTCTGTTCCACTCCCGCCCTTCCCTCCTGGCGCCCCGCTCTCCCCGCCCCGGCCCCCCTCAGCCGGCCCGCCACCCCCGCGCCCGTGCCCGGGGCAGTAGCGCCCCCAGCGCCGCCACCAGGAGCGCGACGGCCAGCCCCGCGACGGCGATCAGCTCCGCGCGGGCGCGGGCGCCCCCATCCGAGACGGGCACGGGGAGGACGACGGGCTCCTGGGCCCGCAGGGCGGTCGGCCCGGCGGACCAGGGCAGCACGCCCGAGACGGCGGCGTAGGGGTCGAGGCGGGGCACGGCCGAGGTGTACGCGGACCCCAACAGCCGCTCCCGCACTCGCGGAGCGGAGAGTTCCGGTGCGTACCCCCGCACCAGCGCGGCGGCCCCGGCGACGAACCCCACGGCGAGGGACGATCCCGAGCCGGTGAACGCCCCGTCGCCGCCCGGCCCCACGCTCACGACCCGGTCGCCCGGCGCGGCGAGGTCGGCGTTCCGGGGCGTCGGCGCGTTCTCCGGCCGGGTCCCGTCGGCACCGAAGTCGATCACGGAGAGGACACCGGGTTCGGCGGCCGGCCAGTAGTCCCGGGGCGCCTTCTCCTCCCCGGCGGCGTGCCGCGGCGGCTGGTCCGGCACCGCCGGCGCGACGACGAGCGCGTCCCGCCGTACGGCTTCCCGCACGGCCGCGGTCAGTTGGGCGTCCCGCTTCTCCAGTGCCACCGGTACGGCGACGATCCTCGCGCCGGCGTCCAGCGCTGCCCGGATGCCCCGGGCCAGGCCGGGTCCGTCGACCGCGCCTCGGGGCGCGGTGGCTCGGACAGCGAGGACCCTCGCGGCCGGCGCGACGCCGGTGAACCCGGCAGCCCCGTCGGGGGCGGCGGCGACGAGTCCCGCGACGAAGCTGCCGTGACCCACGCAGTCCTGGCCGCCGCCCGGCCCGACCGGAAGGACGCGTCCGCGCAGCGCGGGGACGGTGACGCCGACGCCGGTACCGACGACCGCCACCGGAACCCCCTCGCCCCGGGTGAGCCGCCATACGCGGTCGAGCCCGAGCATCTCCTGCGTCCACGGCGACCGCTCCGCCCGAACGGTCGACGCCGGCCGACAGGGCGCGTCGTCGGCGAGCCGCTGCACCACGACGGGCAGGGCTGCTGGATCCGCCCGGACGACGGCAGGGGCCGGGCGGGCGGCCGAGGCGGGTCCGGCGGCGACGACGACGAGGGCGGCCGCGGGCAGGAGGGGGGCGACACGTCGCCGTAGGGGTCGCATGGGCGCAGCCTAGGATCGCGCGGCCCGGGCGGGGCGCCGCGCGCGGGTAATTAAGCGTGCCGACGCAGGCGCGTACGCCTCCTACGTCATCGGGTACCGGGCGGTTCAGTCACGCTCTGCGTCATTCGCCTGTGTCCCCGTGCGCGGGCGGCGAGCCACGATGCCCGGTGGGCGCCTTCCGCGCCCGCTCACCAGGGGAGGCACGGTCGTGGTACGCCAGGTACTCACCGTCGATCACAACGGCTCCGGCGACCACCGGACCATCAAGGAAGCGCTGGCGCGCGCCCGTACGGGGGCCGTGATCAGCGTGCGTCCCGGCCGGTACGTGGAGAATCTGCTCGTGACCACGCAGGTCACCATCGTCGCCGACGGCCCCAAGGGCAGCGTCGAGATCGTCCCCCGCCGCGACACCGCCCTGACCCTCGTGGCCGAGGCCGTGATGCTCACGGACCTGTTGCTGCGCGGCGGCGAGAGCGACGTGCCGGTGGTACACGCGGCTCGTGGCCAACTGGCCATGCGGGACTGCGAGGTGGTGGGCAAGGGCTGGACGGCGGTGTCCGCGTCGGACACCGGTTCGCTCGCCCTTCGAGACTGCCGGATCACCAATCCGGAAGGCGCCGGGATCGTCGTCACCTCCTCCCAGCAGAGCGCGGTGGAGGACTCCGTCATCGAGCACCTGGGCACCTCCGCGGTCGTCGCCGTCGACCAGGGAAGACTGCAGGTCCGCGGTTGCCGCCTCAGGGACGCCCGGGGCAACGGCTTCCTGGCCAACGGCGACGCCCGGGGCTCCGTGGAGAACTGCGAGATCTCCTCCACCGACAAGCCGGCCGTCGCCCTCGAAGGCTCCAGCAGCTTCGGCGTCAACGACGTCACCGTCACCGGCGTCACCGTCGGCGTCTACGTCACCAGCGACTCCCGGACCGTTCTGGAGAACGTGCGGGTCACCGACACCACCGGGCACGGCATCGTGGTCGCTGCCGGGGCGGACCCGCTGCTGCGCCGGTGCGGCACCACCGACACCCGAGGCAGCGGCCTGCTGGTGACGGGCAGGTCGCGGGGCACGTACGAGGACTGCGTGTTCCGCTCCCCCGCACAGGCGGGCATCCGCGTCGCCGAGTCCAGCGGGCCCGTCCTGACCGGCACCACGGTCCGGGACGCCGAGGCGGTGTCGGTGCTCCTGACAGACGAGTCGGCGGCCGAGATCGACCGGCTCGACGTGATCGATTCGGGAGGTCACGGGGTGTCGGTCCGCTCCGGCGCCAACCCGCTGCTGCGCCGGGTGCGGATCAACGGCGCCAAGGGGTTCGGCGTGGAGGTCGCCGAGGACGGGCGCGGCCGTCTGGAGCACTGCGAGATCGAGAACACCTCGGCGGCGGCGCTCCGCGTCACCGGCCACGGCAACCCCTACGTCGGCAACACGACCATCCGCGCCTCACAGCAGTCCGGGGTGTCCGTGGGTTCCCTGGGGCGAGGCTCCCTGCGGGACTGCGAGATCCTGGGCAGCGGCACCGAAGGAGTGTCCGTGGAGGACGGCGGCGAGCTGTCCCTGACCCGGGTGCAGGTCAGGGAGGCCGGCGCGCATGGCGTCCTGGTGGCCACAGGCGGGCGCGCCGCGATGAACGCGTCCGAGTTCGAGGGGTGCACGGGCGACGGCATACGGGTCGACAGCGCGGAACAGGTGTCGGTGACCCAGTGCACCGTGCGCGCCAACCGGGGCGCCGGTCTGCGCCACTCCCGTCCACCGGGGCGGCTGACCGTGGAGGGTCTGGTCAGCGGCGGGAACGGTGCTGCGGACGTGTGGGACGGCGCGCCCCGCCCGGAGATCCCGGACACGGCCGCGCCCGCCTCCCCGGCCACCGCAGGCGGCGAACAGGCCGCTCCCCAGGGCCCCCTGGCCGAGCTGGCAGCACTGGTCGGCCTCGAAGGCGTGAAGCGCCAGGTCAGCACCCTCGTCAACCTCAATCGGCTGGCCCAGCACCGCGCCCGGCTCGGCATGCCGGCCCCACCCATGAGTCGTCACCTCGTCTTCGCGGGGCCGCCCGGCACGGGCAAGACCACCGTCGCGCGCCTGTACGGCTCCATCCTCGCCGAGCTGGGCTCGCTGCCATCCGGCCACATCGTGGAGGTGTCACGGGCCGACCTGGTGGCGCAGATCATCGGCGGCACCGCGATCAAGACCACCGAGACCTTTCAACGGGCTCTGGGCGGAGTGCTGTTCATCGACGAGGCCTACACCCTGCTGTCCGACAGCAAGGGTTCGGGCGCGGACTTCGGCCAGGAGGCGATCGACACCCTGGTGAAGCTCATGGAGGACCACCGCGACGAGGTCGTCGTCATCGTGGCCGGCTACTCCAAGGAGATGCAGTCCTTCCTCTCCGCCAACCCCGGCCTGGCCTCCCGCTTCACCCGGAGCATCGAGTTCGTCAACTACACCGTGGACGAACTCGTCACCATCGTCGAGAACATGTGCACGGCGCACAGCTATCAACTCGCCGCCGAGGCGCGCGAGGCGCTGGCGCTCCACTTCACCCGCATGCCCAGGGACGCGAGCTTCGGCAACGGCCGTGCCGCGCGCAAGGTCTTCGAGGAGATGGTGGACCGGCAGGCGTTCCGGCTCGCCACGCGGCCCGACGTCGGGCAGGCGGATCTGACCCAGCTCGTCGCCGAGGACGTGGGCGAGGAGGAGGCCGCGCTGGTCGGCGCCGGAGGCGCCCCTGAGCCCTCCGAATCGGAGGTCCTCGCCCGGCTCAACGGCATGATCGGTCTGTCCGCGGTGAAGGACGAGGTCCGGGGGATGATGGACCTGCTCGGCGCGGCCCGACAGCGCGAGGCGGCAGGGCTGCCCGCCCCGCGGATCAGCCACCACCTCGTCTTCGCCGGCCCCCCCGGCACCGGCAAGACCACCGTCGCGCGACTCTACGCCGACCTCCTGCGGTCCTTCGGGGTGCTGCCCCGTGGCCAGCTGGTCGAGGTGGCACGCGCCGATCTGGTCGGACGGTACATCGGACACACGGCTCAGCTCACCAAGGAAGCCTTCGAACGGGCCCTCGGTGGCGTGCTGTTCATCGACGAGGCATACACCCTCACCCCCGCCGACTCACCGGCCGACTTCGGGCGTGAGGCCGTGGACACCCTCCTGAAGCTCATGGAGGACCATCGCGACGAGGTCGTCGTCATCGTGGCGGGCTACACCGCCGAGATGGGCCGCTTCCTCGACTCCAACCCCGGTCTGGCGTCCCGGTTCTCCCGCCACGTCACCTTCGAGGACTACTCCACGGACGAACTCCTGAGCATCGTCGGGGCACACGCGGCGGAGCTCGGCTACACCTGCGCCCCCGAGACCGTGGAAGCCGTACGGCACCACCTCTCGGCGCTGCCGCGCGACCGGACCTTCGGCAACGCACGCCTCGCGCGCCAGCTGGTCGAGACGATGATGACCCGGCAGGCGGGGCGGCTCAGCGCCGTCGAATCCCCCGACCCCCGGCAGCTCGCCGAGTTCCTCCCCGTGGACCTGCCGCCAGGCCCGGCGTCCCGGGGGCCCGCACTGCGCGGTGCCGAGCCCGTCCGCGGAGGTGTCGGATCGTGAGGTTGTGGCAGAGTTTTCTGGGACGGCGGACGCCGAACGGCCATCCCGCGGCGGACCGCTCCGCGCCGGCGGCCGGCCGGCGACCGGGGTCGGTGGCGGGCGTGTACCTGTTCCACACCACCGAGGAAGCTCCCTCGCACCTGTCCGCGGCGGCCCGGTCGCTGCGGAACGTCGCGCACGACTGCGTCGTCTTCCTGGTCGACAGCGGCATCGGGCTGGGGCCCGCGCTCCTGGAGCAGTTCGGGCCCGTGCTGACCGAGGCGATCACGCAACGGCTGGCGAGGGTCGCCCTGGTGATGACCGACGGCGCGTCGAACGGTGTCGCCGCGGAGATCGCCGCCACATGGCCGGTGGAGGTGGTGGCGTGCGACGGAGTGCCCGTCGTCGGCCCGGACGGCACCCTGTTCACCCAGGGGCAGTGGGTCCGGTTCGCAGGCGGACTCGCCCCGGACACGATCGGTCGGCGTTTTCCCCCGCCGGCCTGGCAGCCCGCCTTCGCGCGGCTCGCGGCCGACACGGCGGACGGCCACCGGATCGACCAGATCCCCGCGGGTGCCCTGCTGCGCCCCGCATCCTGGGGCGCCCCCGCGGTACCGTCGCTGGCTCACACCGTCCCTGTGGAGGCCACCAGCGCCGCACTCGTCGTCGGTGGCCCCGGGGCGGGCGAGACGTCCGCGGAGGCGGTGGCGAGCGTCCTCGCCGCACTGCCGGCCCCCGTGCGGGCGGCGACCAGGCTTGTTCCATGGTCAGGCGACTCCCTGCCGCTCGCCCGGGACGTGACGGACCTCCTCGGCACGGAGATCGAGGTGATGAGCGGCATGCCGCTGCTCGTCGACACCACCGACGACACGGCACCCGAGTCCCGCACGTTCGCCATTCGGGCGGACGGCACGCCAACCTGGCATCCGTACCTCGAAGCCGTTGCCTGCCCGGACGACCGGAACGCCGCCCCGACCCCGACCCGCTGGCGTCCACCGTACGACGGCCTGGAGCCCGGCCCCTCCGACGGGACGTACCGCCTCACGGACCACTGGCTGCTCGCCGTCACCAGGGCCGGCCTGTGGATCGGCGGCCCCCGCGAGTGGCCCGGAAGCTGGGAACGGCCGCTCGACACCGAGGTGCTCGCCATCGACCTGGGCACGCCCGGCACCCGCGTGGGGGCCGAGGTGATCCCCGCCTTGGACCGGCTCCTGACCGGGGTGGGCACGGAGGCGCGCGCCCACGCGATGCTCCAGGTCCACAGCACGTGCGAAGGAGATGTCCTCCGGGACCTTCGGCGCCTGGCCGTACGGCACGGCATCGGCATGGCCCCCCGCGGATGGCTGCCGGGCAGACGGTCCGGTGGGGCGCCGGTGCCCCTGCCGGCCCCGGCGTCCCGTGGCACCGCACCGACGGTGCCGGGTTCGTCCGGCACGCCGATCGCGCTGACCTCGTCCACCGCCCCGGCCCTGGAGCCCCGTCCCGTCCCGGAAACGAGAACTCCGGACGGGCGCGTGCCCGGAACGACGACACCGCCTCCGGGGTCGGACGACCGGGCCTCCGGCCCCGGACCCGTGGTGACCCTGGCGGAGGGAGACCCCCAGGCGGTCTCGTCGGCGAGCGGCCTGCCGCCATGGCTGACCGCCGGCACGCCCGTCAGCACCGGCGCGCAGAAGAGGCGGACCCGGGCCGTGACGACAGCCGAGGGCACGAGGGCCGGAGGGGCGACGACGGGAGGGGCGACGACCGAAGCAGTCGCACCGACTACCGTGTCCGCCGCGGAGGCGATCGTCGTTCCCTCCCGGGAGGCCGACGCGGAAGAGGCCGTGGCCCCTTCCGGGGAGGCCGATCCGCCGGTCACGGCCAAGCCCGTGCGGCCTCGGCCGATACCCGCGCCCCCCACCGAAACCGGGCAGGCTGCCGGGTCCGGGGCACTCGCCCCCGGTGCCGGCGACGACATTCGCTCCATCCTCGGATCCGAATGGCAGGTACACGATCAAGCGGTCCTGCGCGGGCTGACCCGGCTGCCGTCGGTGCGGGGCCACGCAGATGAGGCGCTGCGTGCGGGCCTCGTAGCCGTGCGCCTCTACCTGGCCGGGGAGGCCGAGCGGCTTCCCGTGGAACTGCGACGGGCGTCCCTCGGCTCCGGCCTGCGCCGGCTGCCCTCATACCGCGGTCCCGCCCTGCGTGGTGTCGCCCCGGACGAGGAAGTACGAGGAGACCTCGTGCCCGGCACCGAACTGCGATCGCCGGACCCGGTGAGCGCCCTGGCCACCGACCGGCCCGTGCCGAAGGCCGGCCGGGGCGGATATCTGATCTGGTCGTCGACGGCCCGGCGGGTGCGCCCCCTGCTCGACGGTCCGGAGACGGACGCCCATGAGGAGGTGGTGTTCTGCCCGGGCACTCGACTGCGTGTGCTGGGTACGCACGACGGCCCTGGCGGCCGGTACGTCCTGCTGAAGGAGCTACCGGAGTCCGCGCCCGCCTCGGTACCGGGTCACCCGGACGCAGGGGACGCGCCCACCGAAGAGCGCCTGCTTGCCTGGCTGGCTGATTCCGGCGCCCGGCTGGAAGCCACGTTCGCCTGGCCCGGCCGCTGTACGGGCGATCCGGTCCCGACCGGGCGAGACGTGTCCACCCTCCGTACGCCCGCGCCGTCGTGAGCGTGCGGTACACCCTATCGACAGAGGAGAACCCCATGTCAGAAACCCACCGAACGGTGGGCCAGCGCCCCCCCGAGCCCGCGGAAGAGGCCAGGGAGGAGGTCCGCATCCGGCAGGCGGTCGCCTTCCCCGGCGGTGACGGGGCTTCGGGGGTGGCCACGAACGTGGTCACGGGCGTGTTCGTGCCGCAGCCCGCCCGCCCCGAACCAGCCGTCGGACCGGAGGCGGGCACGGTGTCCCGCTCCCGGCGCCGCACCCGTCTTCAGCGTCCGACGCCGGCCCCGGCCCCGGCCCTCGTGGAGAACGGTGACGATCACGAAGGCGCCTCGTCCCGAGAAGCGACGGGCGCCGCCCCCACGGTGGCCGCGCCCGTCGGCGCGGATGCGCCGGTACCGCCCGCACCGCCTGGCAGGACGGCCACCGGCGGCTCTGGCGGCCGTCCCCTGATCGCCGCTGCGGCGATCGCGGGCGCCGTCCTCGTGTCCGTACCACTGGCTGTCAGCGAGCGCACCTCGGACAACGGGCCGGAGACCCTGACGGTCGGTGACGTCCGGGCCCTCCCGGCAGCCACCTTGGGCGAGCCCGACCCCACGTGGCCGAGTCCCCAGGGGGAGGTGGGCGACCTGGGCGAGGAGACATCGCGGATCAGTGGCCAGCCGTCCGTGGTCCTCCCTCCGGCAGAGCGGGCCACGGGCCAGAACCGGGCCGAAACCCCGGCCTACTCCCCGCCGGTGATCGCTCCCGCCGGGGAGAAGGCGGACGAACGGGCGACGGTCGCCGGACTCCCGGCGGCGCGGATACCGGCGCCGTCCGCACCCGTCGCCGACGGCGAGAAGGACGGCGAAGCCGCTCACCGCCTGCTCCCCACCGGAGCGCGCGGCGGGCGGAATTCCACCCCGGCGCACGTCGACTCCGGTGACCGCCGGTCCGACGCCCGGCCCGCGTTCACCCGGAAACCGGTCTCCCGACCGACGGCCGTCCGCGCGGTCACCGAGAAGGAAACGCCCGGCGGCCAGGACACGTCGAGGCAGCAGGAGGCCCGCTCGGCGGCGACCGAGCGTCCGAAGTCGGCCAAACCGGTCCGCTCGCAGGTCGCTGCGGCGACACCGAAGCCCACGCCGACGACGAAGACCTCGGCCGCGAAGCCGGCGGCCGCCGCACGGCCGAAGCCGAAGCCGAAGCCGAAGCCGAAGCCCGCGAGCGTGGTCGCTCCGGCCCGAACCGCACCAGCGGCGGTCCAGACCACACGGGTGCGGCCGCAGAAGCCCGCCGAGCCCGCGCAGACCCTCGCCGTCACGGCGACGCGGGTGCTCGAACGGGGTCAGTCGGTATCCACCAACCGGATGTCCCTCCGGATGCAGGGCAACGGGAATCTGGTGGTCTTCGACGCGAAGGGCCGGGCACGCTGGTCGTCCGGCACGGCTGGGCGGGGGGTACGGGCCGTGTTCCAGGACGACGGCAACTTCGTGGTCTACGACGGCGCGAACCAGCCTGTGTGGTGGTCGGGCACCGCTCGTCATCCCGGTGCCCGGCTGGTCCTCCAGAACGACGGCAACCTCACCATCGTGTCCGCGAACGGGCAGACGCTCTGGGCTAGCGGCACGAGGAACTGACGGGACGGAAACAGAGGATGACGAAGAGCGGGGGGCCCCCGGGGGCCCCCCGGAGAGTGAAACACCCCCCCCCGCCCACCCCCCCGGCGGCC
>NZ_JBHYKM010000192.1:0-9229 GCF_042741435.1 Streptomyces sp. NPDC058955
CTCCCGATCGCGGGAGGGGGCCGGCGCCCTCGTACGGGTCGTGCTCAGTGCGCGGCGGGGACGTACGGCGCGAGCGCCGCCGCCAGCTCCTCGTGCACCCGGGCCTTGACCAGGGTGCCCTCCGGGGTGTGCTCCTCGGAGAGCATCTCGCCCTCGGCGTGGACGCGGGAGACGAGACCGCCCTGCGTGTAGGGCAGGAGGACCTCGATCTCCACCTCCGGACGGGGCAGCTCGCGGTCGATCAGGGCGAGCAGCTCCTCGATGCCCGCGCCCGAGCGGGCGGAGACGGCCATGGAGTGCTTCTCGACGCGGAGCAGTCGCTGGAGGACCAGCGGGTCGGCCGCGTCGGCCTTGTTGACGATCACGATCTCCGGCACGTCGACCGCGCCGACGTCGCGGAAGACCTCGCGCACGGCGGCCAGCTGCTCCTCCGGGGCGGGGTGCGAGCCGTCCACCACGTGCAGGATGAGGTCGGCGTCGGCGACCTCCTCCATGGTGGAGCGGAACGCCTCGACCAGGTGGTGCGGCAGGTGCCGGACGAAGCCGACGGTGTCGGCCAGGGTGTAGACCCGGCCGGACGGCGTCTCGGCCCGGCGGACGGTCGGGTCGAGGGTGGCGAACAGCGCGTTCTCCACCAGGACGCCGGCGCCCGTGAGGCGGTTGAGCAGGGACGACTTGCCGGCGTTGGTGTAGCCGGCGATGGCGACCGACGGCACCTTGTTGCGGCGCCGCTCCTGCCGCTTGATGTCGCGGCCGGTCTTCATCTCCGCGATCTCCCGGCGCATCTTCGCCATCTTCTCGCGGATGCGGCGCCGGTCGGTCTCGATCTTGGTCTCACCGGGACCACGGGTGGCCATGCCGCCACCGCCACCGCCACCCATCTGCCGGGAGAGCGACTGACCCCAGCCGCGCAGCCGCGGCAGCATGTACTGCATCTGCGCGAGGGCGACCTGTGCCTTGCCCTCTCGGGACTTGGCGTGCTGGGCGAAGATGTCGAGGATCAGGGCGGTCCGGTCGACCACCTTGACCTTGACGACGTCTTCGAGGGCGATGAGCTGGCCGGGGCTGAGTTCGCCGTCGCAGACGACGGTGTCGGCGCCGGTCTCGACGACGATGTCCCGCAGCTCCTGGGCCTTGCCGGAACCGATGAAGGTGGCCGGGTCGGGCTTGTCGCGGCGCTGGATCACGCCGTCGAGGACGAGGGCGCCCGCCGTCTCGGCGAGGGCCGCGAGCTCCGCGAGGGAGTTCTCGGCGTCCTGCACGGTCCCCGAGGTCCAGACGCCGACGAGCACGACGCGCTCCAGGCGCAGCTGTCGGTACTCGACCTCGGTGACGTCCTCGAGCTCGGTGGAGAGGCCGACGACACGGCGCAGGGCCGCGCGCTCGGAGCGGTCGAACTGCTCGCCGTCCCGCTCTCCGTCGATCTCGTGGCTCCAGGCGACGTCCTCTTCCATCAGGGCATCGGCCCGAAGGCTCTCGGTGCGGCGCGACTGCGCGAAGCTCTGCTCGTCCTGGGAAGGGGAAGAAGAGGAGGTCATTGGATCCTTACGTCGGTTGGAACGATGGTGTCGGGTACAACGTGCGGCGGCTCCGGAAGATTCCCTCGCGGGATCCGCCGGCCGGCCGCGTCGCCGACCAGAAAATGGTGACACGGCCGCCGGGCGCCCGTCACCCGGGTTTCCTCAGCTCTTCGCGTCCGCCGGCGGGAGGCTGCGCCAGTCCGGGTGTCCGGGCATGGGCGGGGTCTTCTCCCCGTGCAGCCAGGCGGTGAAGAAGGCGTCGAGCTCGCGTCCGGAGACCTCTTCGGCGAGGGCCGTGAAGTCGGCGGTCGAGGCGACGCCGTCCCGGTGCTCGGCGACCCAGCGCCGCTGCAGGCGGTCGAAGGCGTCGCTGCCGATCTCGTGCCGGAGGGCGTAGAGGACGAGCGCGCTGCCGTCGTACACGACGGGCCGGAAGAGGCTGATCTTGGCGCCGGGGGCGGGCGGGCGGGGGGCCGCGGGCGGTCCCCCGGCGGCGCGCCAGCCGTCGGAGGCGGCGTACGCGGCCTTCATGCGCTTCTCCAGGGACTTGCCGGCCGTCTCGTCGGCGTACAGCGCCTCGTACCAGCTGGCGTGGCCCT
Source organism: Streptomyces sp. NPDC058955 (assembly GCF_042741435.1). NCBI lineage: Bacteria > Bacillati > Actinomycetota > Actinomycetes > Kitasatosporales > Streptomycetaceae > Streptomyces > Streptomyces sp. NPDC058955. Next base: position 2,120 of record NZ_JBHYKM010000192.1, read on the forward strand.
CGTTGAGCCACAGGTCGGACCAGGCGCGCGGGGAGACGCTGTCGCCGAACCAGTGGTGGGCGAGTTCGTGGACCATGACCGCGTCCACGTACCACTCGGGGAAGCGGGGGTCGGTGAAGAGCCGCCGTTCGAAGAGGGAGAGGGTCTGGGTCTCCAGCTCGAAGCCGGTGGTGGCGTCGGCGACCAGCACGCCGTAGGTCTCGAAGGGGTACGGGCCGACCTTGCGCTCCATCCACTCCAGGTGGCCGGGGGTGCGGCGCAGCCAGGGCTCCAGCGTCTCACGGTCCTGGGTGCGGACCACGTCCCGGACGGGCAGGCCGTGCGGGCCGGTGCGGTGCAAGACGGTGGAGCGGCCGATGGAGACCTGGGCGAGTTCGGTGGCCATGGGGTGGCGGTGGCGGTAGGTCCAGGTGGTGGTGGCGCCGTGGTCGGTGCGGCCGGCGGGCAGGCCGTTGGCGACGGCGGTCAGCTCGCTCGGGGCGGTGATCCGGAAGGTGAAGGCGGCCTTGTCGGAGGGGTGGTCGTTGGAGGGGAAGACGCGGTGGGCGGCGTCGGCCTGGTTGGCCATGGCGAGGCCGTCGGAGGTGCGGACCCAGCCGCCGTTCTCGGCGGGGCCGCGCGGGTCGCTGGTGTGGTGGACGGTGACGGTGACGGGTTCGCCGGCGTCGATCGGGACGGCGGGGGTGACGACGAGGTCCTCGCCGCTGGTCTCGTACGCGGCGGGCAGGTCGTCGACGGTGACGGCGGAGACCGTGCCGTGGGTGAAGTCGAGGTGGAGCCGGTCGAGGTCGGCGGTGGCGAGGGCGTCGACGCGGGTGACGGCGGTGAGCGGCTCGGTGTTCACCCCGGAGTAGGTGAGGGCGATGTCGTAGGCGAGGACGTCGTAGCCGGGGTTGCCGAGGTGGGGGAAGAGCGGGTCGCCGATGCCGAGCGGGGCCGGGGCGGGCAGCGCGGCGGCGATCAGACCGGCGGAGGCGGCGACGAGGACGGCGGCCCGCAGCCAGGGCCGGCGGGCGGCCCGCGCGGGGGCGCCGACGGGCGGGGTGGCGTCGGTGGTGGGGGCCGGGCGGAGGGGCCGGGAAGTGAGCGGCATGGGCCAGGGCTACCAGTGCCCCGCCCCGCGCCTCGCGCCGACGCGCGCACCCGCCACCCGAAGGAGTCACGCGCGCGTGCCCTCGCCCCTCCCCCGCCCCCCTGAGGCCCCCGTCGCCCCGTCCAGAGCCGGTGGTCGGCCCAGAGCCGGTGGGTGCCCCGTCTAGAGCCGGTGGGTGCGACCCACGTCGTACACGCCGGGGACGTCGCGCATGGCCCGCATGAGGTTCGGGAGTTCGGCGGCGTCGGCGAGCTGGAGGGTGTACGTGTGGCGGACCCGCTGCTCACTCGGCGGCTCGACGGTGGCGGAGACGACCTCGGCGCCGGCGGTGGCGATGGCCTCGGTGAGGTCGGCGAGCAGGCCGGGCCGGCCGAACGATTCGGCGACCAGGGTGACCCGGCAGTGGGCGGCCTCGCCCCACCGGACGGGGACGGCGGCCCGGCCGAGCCGCCGCATGACGTCGACGGCGGGACAGCCGGTGCGGTGGGCGGTGACGGAGCCGCCCCGGACCCGGAAGCCGGTGATCGTGTCGGGCGGTACGGGGGTGCAGCAGCCGGCCGGGCGGACCGGGGCCGGCGGACCGCCGTCGAGGTCGGCGTGGAGCTCCGCGCGGGAGCTGCGGTCGGCGGCGACGCTCAGCGGCGGGCGGGGGGCGGCGGCGGGCTGGTGGGCGGCCTCCGGGTGGGCCTGGAGCCAGCCGGTGATGGCGATCCGGGCGGCGGGGGTGCGGGCGTGGTCCAGCCAGGCCGGGGAGGGCCCGGAGCCGGCGTCCTGGGCGAGGAGCAGCTGCACGGTGTCGCCGTCGGAGAGGACGGTGCTCAGGGGGGTGAGCCGGCCGTTGACCCGGGCGCCGAGGCAGGCGTGGGCGGCCTCGCCGTGCTGGGCGTAGGCGGCGTCGACGCAGCTGGAGCCGGCGGGCAGCCCGAGCGTGCCGCCGTCGGCCCGGAAGACGGTGATCTCGTGGTCCTCGGCGAGGTCGGCGCGGAGCGAGCTCCAGAAGGTGTCGGGGTCGGGGGCGGACTCCTGCCAGTCGAGGAGGCGGGCGAGCCAGCCGGGCCGGGTGGGGTCGGTGCGCTCGCCGTCCTCGGCGGGCTCGGGGCCCGCGGCGGGGTCGGCCGGGCCGGGGGCGGCCGGGTCGGGGGCGGTGCCGTGCGGGCTGCCGAGGGCGACGACCCCGGCCTCGGCGACCTTGTGCATGCGGTGGGTGCGGATGAGGACCTCGGCGACGCCTCCGTCGGGGGCGGCGATCGCGGTGTGCAGCGACTGGTAGTGGATCACCGGGGGGCCCGCTATCACTTCCTTGAACTCCGAGACCTGGGGGGTCACGCCGGTGTGCAGGTCGCCGCGGCCGGCGTCGCCGTGGGCGTCCTCGGCGACGAGGACGAGGAGCCGCCCGAAGTCGCAGCCGCGCAGGTCGCCGCGCTTGAGGCGGACGCGGTGGACGGAGACGAAGTGGCGCGGGCGGACGAGGACTTCGGCGGCGATGTCCGCCTCGCGGAGGACGGCGCCGACCTGTTCGGCGACGGCGGCGAGCGCGTCCGGCGAGCCGGAGCCGGTGGCGTCGGCGATGAGCGCGCGGGTGGTCTCGTACTCCTCGGGGTGGAGGATGGCGAAGACCAGGTCCTCCAGTTCGGTCTTGAGGGCCTGGACGCCGAGCCGTTCGGCGAGGGGGATGAGGACGTCCCGGGTGACCTTGGCGATGCGGGCCTGTTTCTCGGGCCGCATCACGCCGAGGGTGCGCATGTTGTGGAGCCGGTCGGCGAGTTTGATCGACATGACCCGGACGTCGTTGCCGGTGGCGACGAGCATCTTGCGGAAGGTCTCGGGCTCGGCGGCGGCCCCGTAGTCGATCTTCTCCACCTTGGTGACGCCGTCGACGAGGTACGCGACCTCGTCGCCGAACTCGCGGCGTACCTGATCGAGCGTCACTTCGGTGTCCTCGACGGTGTCGTGGAGGAGCGAGGCGGTCAGGGTGACGGTCTCCGCGCCGAGTTCGGCGAGGATCAGGGTGACGGCGAGCGGGTGGGTGATGTACGGCTCGCCGCTCTTGCGGAACTGTCCCCGGTGCGAGGACTCGGCGAGCACGTACGCCCGGCGCAGCACCGACAGGTCGGCCTCGGGATGGTGGGCCCGGTGCGCCTCGGCGACGTGGCCGATGGCGTCGGGCAGCCGGTCGCGCGGGGTGGGGCCCGCGGTGGCGCCGAGCAGGGCGGCCCGGCCGAGCCTCCGCAGATCCAGCCGGGCGCGTCCGCGCCTGCGGACGCCCGTGTCGGTGGCTGCGGCCTCGGCCGCGCTCACGGGGTTCGTGGCCTCTGCGCTCATGGGGCACCTCCGGCGACGTCGACCGGCGGTGGACGGGCGAGGAGAGCCCGGGGGGCCGGTGCTTGATGCTACCGACCCCACCACGTGGTGCAGTCGCGCTCTCGCCCAGCGTGAATCGGATCACCCATTCGAGCGACACGAGAGTCGTTGACTGTTTCGATTACGCCGCCCGGCGGGGCCCCGGGAGGGGGCGGCTCAGCCCTGGGTGAGCCAGGAGGGCTCCAGGGTGCCCTCGGCGACGATGACGGCCGGCCCGGTCATCTCGATCTCCCCGTCGGGGTGCTCGGTGATGACGAGGGTGCCGCCGAGGACGTCGACGGTGTACGTGACGGGGGCGCCGGTCTCGGCCGGGTCCGCGCCGTCACGGCGGGCGGTGGCGACGGCGACGGCGCAGGCGCCGGTGCCGCAGGAGCGGGTCTCGGCGGCGCCGCGCTCGTGGACCCGCATGGCGACGTGGCGGGGGCCCCGGTCGGCGACGAACTCGATGTTGACCCCGTCCGGGTAGACGGAGGCGGGCTCGTACGGCGGCTCGTCGTACAGGTTGCCCGCGTGCGCGAGGTCCTCGACGAACGCGACCGCGTGCGGATTGCCCATGTTCACGTTCCGCGCGGGCCAGCTGCGTCCGTCGACGGCGACCGTGACGCCCTCGTCGGAGAGGACGGCGCGGCCCATGGAGACGGTGACGGAGCCGTCCTTGTCGAGGTGGACGCGCTTGATCCCGCCGCGGGTGGCGACGGCGACCTCGCCGGCGGTGACGTGGCCGGCGTGCTCCAGGTAGCGGGCGAAGACCCGGACCCCGTTGCCGCACATCTCGGCGACCGTGCCGTCGGCGTTCCGGTAGTCCATGAACCACTCGGCCTCGCCGGCCATGGCGCGGGCGTCGGGGTGGGCGGCGCTGCGCACGACGTGCAGCACGCCGTCGCCGCCGAGGCCGGCGCGGCGGTCGCAGAGCCGGGCGACGAGGGCGGGGGGCAGGTCGATCTCGTTCTCCGCGTCGGGGACGATCACGAAGTCGTTCTCGGTGCCGTGGCCCTTGAAATAGCGGAGCGGGGTGGTCTGCGTGCTGGTCACGAGATCAACTGTACGGCGCCGCCCGGACAGCCGTTCCGGTTGTCCACAGGGCGGGCCCGGAGCGGGCCCCGAGACAGCCCGGCGCGAGCCCGGTGACAGTCCGGCGCGAGCCCGGTGACAGCCCGATGGCACTCCGACGGGCAGTCCGATTGCAGTCCGGCGAGAGCCCGGAAGGTGCCCCTCCGACGGCGCCGCGAGCGGGGCTCAGCGGAGCCGGGCGACCCGCCAGACCGCGAGCGCGACGAGGGCCGCGATGGTGGTGACGTACAGGGCGAGGACCCGCCAGTCCGGCCGCTCGCCGGAGCCGCGCTTCGGCAGCCCGGGCCAGGTGTAGCCGACCTTGCGGGCGGCCATCATGCCCCAGCCGGCGGCGCAGAAGCTGATGAGCAGCCCGAGCATGGCGACGACGGCGCCGCCGTCGCCGGAGCCGAAGGCCAGCGGGAAGGCGAACATCAGGGAGCCGACGGCGGCGAGCCCCACGATCGGGGCGAGCTGCCAGATCCTCAGCAGGCGCCGCGGGCGCAGCTCGACCTCCACCTCGCCCGCGTCGACCTCGACCGCGGAGCCCTCGGCGTCGTCGGGCCCGTCGGGCGTCAGCCCCGGGGCAGCCCCGGGCACCGACTCGTGCTGTTCTCTGTCGCGAGGGCCGGCCTCCATCGCCACGCGCCCTCCCAACTCGGACTCCACTTGGTCGATCGATGCTCGATGATGGCACGCTCCCGACCGCCGAAATGACGGGCAGGGCGTCCCGATGCCATCACGTGATCAGGCTGTAACCGCTCGTTCGACCAACGACAGCGCCTCCGCCGGGAGTTCCCCGCGGTGATCGGCGGCTCCGCTGAGCCAGTGGACCCGCGGGTCGCGGCGGAACCAGGAGTCCTGGCGGCGGGCGAAGCGCTTGGTGGCGCGGACGGTCTCGGCGCGCGCCTCGTCCTCGGTGCACTCCCCCGCGAGCGCCGCGAGCACCTGCTGGTAGCCGAGCGCGCGGGAAGCCGTGCGCCCCTCGCGCAGCCCGAGCGCCTCCAGGGCGCGGACCTCGTCGACGAGCCCGGCCTCCCACATGCGGTCCACGCGCGTGGTGATCCGCTCGTCGAGTTCGGGGCGGGCCACGTCGACGCCGATCTGGACGGTGTCGTAGACGGACTCGTGACCGGGGAGGTTGGCGGTGAAGGGCTTGCCGGTGATCTCGATGACCTCCAGGGCGCGGACGATCCGGCGTCCGTTGCTGGGGAGGATCGCGCGGGCCGCCTCGGGGTCGGCGGCGGCCAGCCGGGCGTGCAGGACGCCGGAGCCGCGCTCGTCGAGCTCGGCCTCCAGGCGGGCCCGGACCTCGGGGTCGGTGCCGGGGAACTCCAGGGCGTCCACGGCGCCGCGCACGTACAGGCCGGAGCCGCCGACGAGGACGGGGGTGCGGCCCTCGGCGAGCAGCCGGTCGATCTCGGCGCGGGCGAGCCGCTGGTACTCGGCGACACTGGCGGCCTCGGTGACGTCCCAGATGTCGAGGAGGTGGTGCGGGATCCCGCCGCGCTCCTCCGGCGTCAGTTTGGCGGTCCCGATGTCCATCCCGCGGTACAGCTGCATCGAGTCGGCGTTGACGACCTCGCCGCCGAGCTGCTGGGCCAGGAAGACTCCCAGATCGGACTTTCCGGCCGCCGTGGGGCCGACGACGGCGATGACCCGCGGTGCGGGAGCTGCGCTTCTCACCGTCCCAGTCTCGCAAACCTCGGGATGGGTCCCCGAACGAGCGACGTGACAGGGGGGTGGGGGACTCGTTGCCCGGACGTGGTTCCGGCCGGCGTTCCGTGGTGTTCCGGCCGTGTTCCGGCCGCCGCTCCCCCGCGCGGCACCCCCCGACGAGTAGGCTGAGGAATGAATATGGGCGTTTTCGCTATGTTTCGCCGGAAGAGGAAGGGCACGGCGGAGGACGTGGCCGAGGTCTCCGCGGAGGCCGTGGCCACCGGGACCGGTGTGCCGGAGGAGTCCGACGCGGCGGAGACCGTCGAGGTGGACGGGCCGGTGACGCGGGTGCCGGTGGCGGGAGTGACCGCCCCGGCGCGGTCCGCGCCGAAGGCACCCGCCGAGCCGGCCGACGCCGACGCGACCGGTTCCGAGGCGGTGTCGTCCACCCCGGTGGAGTCCGCGGAGGACGCTCCGGAGGAGGCCGGGGCCGTCGCGGTGGTCGTGGAGGTCGTGGAGATCCCGCGGCAGCAGTCGGCCGACACCGCGGCCGACGCGGACACGGCCGCCGCCACGGACGCGGACAGCGAGACCGGCGAGGGCGCCCGCAGGTAGGCAGGACACGGACACGGAGAGGTGCCGCATGGGTCTCCTGGATTCACTGAAGGCCAAGCTGGGCCCGGCCAAGCACAAGGTCGCCGACCTCGCGCAGCAGCACGGGGACAAGATCGACCACGGCCTGGACAAGGCCGCGAAGATGGTCGACGAGAAGACCAAGGGCAAGTACAGCGACAAGATCCAGTCCGGTACCGGCAAGGCCAAGGACGCCATCGACCGGATCGGGCGCAAGGACGACGGCACGCCCGGCGGCGACGGCACGCCTCCGCCTCCGCCTCCGGCCGTCTGAGTCACGCGCGGAACGGGCGGTGGCCGCGGAGGACGTCCTC
>NZ_JBHYKM010000193.1:0-1334 GCF_042741435.1 Streptomyces sp. NPDC058955
CACCCCGTGTACGGCTCCGTACGGGTGCGGGTCCAGGCGCGGGGCGCGGAGGCACCGCTAGGGGTGCCGTTCCGTTGTGCCCACCCGTTCCGCCCTGCGGAACGATTGCCCACAACGAAACGGCGGCGCGGCCCGCAGCCCACGACGAAACGGCGGCGCGCGCGCTTGTCGTGCGGGCTCATGACGCGCCCGGGGCGACCTTGGTCGTGCGGGTGGACCGGGTGCCGGGCGGGGTGCTCGGGGTCGCGCGGGAGCTGGCGCAGCTGGCGCGGCTCGACCCCCGGCTGCGGAAGATCGCGTTCTACGGGGCGGGGGCGGACGACACCCTGCGGTACCGGTTCGTGCAGGCCCTGCCCGGCGGCGGGTTCGACTTCCGGGCCGGGTGCGGGCACTCGCTGCTCGCCTGCGTCGTCGCCGAGGGCCGCCCGGGTCCGGTGACCGTCCGCGCGCTGACCACCGGCGACACGGTGCTGTGCGAGCCGGAGCCGCGGCAGCCGGACGCGTACACGCTGCACTTCCTCCGGCCGCCCGACGCCCCCGGCACCCTCCCCACCGGCCGCCCCCGCGACCGTCTCCTCGGCGTGCCGGTCAGCCTGGTCTCGTACGGGAACCCCTACGTGTTCGTGGAGGCCCACCGGGTCCGCGGGCAGGCCCAGCTGCTGGCGCTCCGGGCCGAGGCCGCCCGGCTCCTCGGGCACCCGCCGCACTCCGCGCTCCCCAAGATCGCCACGGTCGACGCCACGCCCCGCGGGCTCTCCGTCCGCGCGCTCACCGTCGGCGGCTGGCACCCCCGGCTGGCGCTGACGGGCGCCGCGGCGCTCGCCGCGGCGGGGGCGCTGGACGGGACCGTCGTGCCGGCGGTCCAGGGCGCCGTCCGGACGCCGGGCGGCACCGTCACCGTCTCCGCCCGCCCCGACCGGGTGAGCGTGCACCACAAGCGGGCGACCGTGCTGCGCGGCTGCCCGCTGCCGTGGCGCATCCACGCAACGGCGTGAACGCGCAGCCCTTTTCCCAGCTCCGGAGCGTCTTCCCTCTGCCACGCTGCAAGGGACCGGCCAGTGGAAGCCGCATCCGTGGGGAGAGCAGAAGCCCAATGAAATTCGAGAATCTGCGGGTCGTCGTGACCGGCGCGTCCCGCTACTTCGGCCGCGCGCTCGCCGTCGGATTCGCCCATCTCGGGGCCGAGGTCTATGTGTCGGCGCGGACGGTGGAGGCGGCGGAGCGGGGGGCGGGCGCGGGGGGGGGGGGGGGCCCGGCCCCCCCCCCCCCCCCCGGGGGGGGGGCCCCCCCCGGGGGTATAAAAAAAAAAAAAAGGCCGCCAAAAGGAAAAGGTA
>NZ_JBHYKM010000193.1:1344-8633 GCF_042741435.1 Streptomyces sp. NPDC058955
GCGCGCTCGCCGTGGTTTTCGCCCATCTGGGGGCCGCGGTTTTTGTGTGGGCGGGGAGGGGGGTGGGGGGGGAGCGGACCCGGGCCGTGGTGCTGGGCTCGGCCCGGGACCGCATCCACGCCTTCGGGTGCGACCTCAGCAGGCCCGCCGAGATCCGGGAGTTCGCGGCCCGGGTCGGCGAACACACCGACCGCGTCGACCTGTTGGTGAACAACGGCGCCCGCTGGCTCGACGGCATGGACCTGGAGGCGACCAGCGACGCGGAGATCGTGGAGACCATCGAGTCCACGGCCGGCGGCACCGTCCTCATGGTCAAGCACTTCCTGCCGCTGCTGCGCGGCTCGCTGCGGCCCGACATCGTGAACATGGTGGCCGTGCGGGACGCGGAGGGAGCCTCCGCGACCGCCGCCGGCGGGGCGCACGAGGCGTTCTGGGCGGCGAAGAGCGCGCAGGCCGGTTTCGCGGACATCCTGGCCCGCCGGCTGCGGCCGTCCGGGGTGCGGGTCTTCTCCCTCTTCCCGCCGGACTTCTCGACCGCCGACCCGCGCTTCGCGGAGTGGGACGGCATCGACCCGAGCGGGGTCGCGGCCGACGACAAGCTCACCACGCAGGCGCTCTTCGAGTGCATCGTCTACGCCGTCGAGCAGCCCCGCGACTGCTTCATCCGCTCCTTCCACTTCGAGCCCCGCTGACCGGCCCCCGCTGACCGGCCCCCCGCCGACCGGCCCGGCACCCGCCGACGTCCCGTCTGCCCCTCGCACCTCGCTGACGCTCAGGAGGCTTCCATGAGCACCCCCGTCTGGATCACCGCGACCCCGCCCGCCACCCACGGCGAACTCCACATCGGCCACCTCGCGGGGCCGTACGTGGCCGCCGACGTCCTGACCAGATACCTGCGAGCCGAGGGCGAACCGGTCCGGTTCACCACCGGCACCGCCGATCACGCGAGCTCCGTCGAGGTCCGGGCGCTGCGGCTCGGCCGCAAGCCGGAGGAGGTGGCGGAGGGGTACCGGGCCGCGATCACCGCCGACTGGCTGCGCTCCGGCGTCGCGTTCGACCACATCGTCCGGCCGCGCCGCGACAAGGGGTACGCGCGCTGGGTGCGGGACCTCTTCGCGAAGCTGTACGCGGAGGGGGTCATCGCCCCGCGGACCCGCCTGCTGCCGTACTGCGAGCCGTGCGGGCGGTGGCTGTACGGGGCGCACGCCACGGGTTCCTGCCCGCACTGCGGCGCGGCGAGCGACGGCGGGATGTGCCACGAGTGCGCCCGGCCCAACGACGGCGGCGACCTCGTCGGGGCGCGCTGCGCGGTCTGTGACACCCCGGCGGTGGCCCGCCGCTGCCGCCGGCTCTACATCCCCCTGGAGCCGTTCCGGGAGACGCTGGCCGAGTACTGGGCGGCGGCGGGGCTGCCGCCGCGGCTCGCCGCGCTGTGCGAGTCGCTGGTGGAGGACGGGCTGCCGGACATCGCGGTGGGCCACCCGGCCGAGTGGGGTCTGGAGGTGCCGGTGGAGGGCTTCCCCGAGCACCGGATCGACGGCTGCTTCGAGGCGGCGGCGATGCACCTCTTCGGGCACGACGCCGAGGGGCGGCTGCCGGCCCGCGCCATCCACTTCTGCGGTTTCGGGCACTCCTTCTGCCACGCGGTGCTGCTGCCCGTGCTGCTGCTCGCGCAGGGCGTGAAGCTGCCGCAGGACTTCAACGTCAACGAGTCCTTCGTGATCGAGGAGGGGGTGCGGGAGGGGAACGTGTGGGCGCTCGACCTGCTCACCGAGTACGGCTCCGACACCCTGCGCCGGCACGTCCTCCAGGCCCGGCCGCTGGGCCGCCGGACGGTCTTCCGGCGGGAGCGGCTCGCCGCCGCCCGGCGGGAGCTGGACGAGAACTGGAACAGCTGGCTGGCCCGGCTCTTCGCGGCGGTCCGCGAGGAGTGCGACGGGCGCGCCCCGCAGGCGCTGCCCGGCGGCACCGGCTGGGAGGTCCTGGAGCGGCGGCTGCACCGGGCGGTGGACGATCTGCGGGAGGCGTACGGCCCGGACGCCTTCGACCCGCGCCGGGCGGTCGCCGTCCTCGACGAGATGGTCCGCTCGGCGGCCGACTTCGGGTACGTCAACGCGCACGAGCGGTGCCGGCCCACCACCGCCTGCCGTCATCTGCCGGCGCTGGCCGCGCAGTTGGCGGTGGCGTCGGCGCTGACGGCGTGGGCGCGGCCGGTGATGCCGGAGGGCGCGGACCGGCTGGCGGCGGCGCTGCGGGTGGAGACGGGGCGGCCGGTGGACTGGCACGCGCTGATCCCGCCGCTGCCGGGCACCCGGCTCTCCCCGCCGTCGGGCCCGGTCTTCGGTTTCTGAGCCCGCCGCGGCCGGACCCGCACTTCTGAGCCACCAAGAAGCCGAACAGTCACCAAGAAGCCGAACAGCCACCCGGAAGCCCAACAGCCACCCGGAAGCCGAACAGTCACCAAGAAGCCGGATACCGGTCACCCCTGCCGCGTGGCCCGGCGCGACACGCGCGGGGCGCGCGGCTCCCCCACCCCTCAGGAGCCTCTCGTGTCCCTGCGCGTCGCCATGCTCAGCGTCCACACCTCCCCGCTCCACCAGCCCGGAACCGGGGACGCCGGCGGCATGAACGTCTACATGGTCGAACTCTCCCGGGCCCTCGCCGAACAGGGCGTGGAGGTGGACCTGTTCACCCGCTGCCAGGGCGGCGGTGAGCCCCGGCTCACCGACCTGGCGCCCGGTGTGCGGGTCCGGCAGGTGGTGGCGGGTCCGCGCCGGGCGGTGGCGAAGGAGGCGGTGCCGGATCTGGTGCTGCCCTTCGCGCTGGGCCTGCTGCGCGAGCGGGGCCGGTACGACCTGGTCCACTCGCACTACTGGCTCTCCGGGCAGGCGGGCGGCATCGCCGCCTTCGGCTGGGGCACCCCGCTGGTGCACACCGCGCACACCCTGGCCCTGGTGAAGAACGCGCACCTGGGCGACGGCGACGCCCCCGAGCCGCCGGCCCGGATCCTCGGCGAGCGGCGGCTGGCGGCGGAGGCCGACCGGCTGATCGCGAACACGGCGGACGAGGCCGGGGCGCTGCGGAGCCTGTACGGGGCGGATCCGGCACGCATCGAGGTCGTCCGCCCGGGGGTGGACCTGCGGACCTTCGCCCCCGGTCCCGGGCCGGACGCCGGGCGGGCGGCGGCGCGGGTCCGGCTCGGGCTGCCGGCGGACGCGTTCGTGCCGCTGTACGCGGGGCGGATCCAGCCGCTGAAGGGGCCGGACGTGCTGGTGCGGGCGGTGGCGGAGCTGCTGCGGATGGCGCCGCCGCTGCGCGAGCGGCTGCTGGTCCCGGTGATCGGCGGGCATTCGGGGGCGGGGGAGCAGGGCGCGGTGGCGCGGCTCGCGGCGGAGCTGGGCGTGTCGGACGTGCTGCGGCCGTGTCCGCCGGTGCCGCAGGAGCGGCTGGCGGAGTGGTTCCGGGCGGCGGACGTGCTGGTGGTGCCGTCGCGGAGCGAGTCGTTCGGCCTGGTGGCGGCGGAGGCGCAGGCGTGCGGGACGCCGGTGCTGGCGTCGGCGGTGGGCGGGCTGCCGACGGCGGTGTGGGAGGGGGTGACGGGGCTGCTCGTCCGGGGCCACGACCCGGTGGAGTACGCCCGCCGGCTGTTGTGGCTGGCGGTGAATCCGCGGGCGCGGGTGACGATGGGGGTGGCGGCGGCCGGGCACGCCCGGGGGATGAGCTGGCGGGGCGCGGCGGCGCGGACGGTGGAGGTGTACGAGGACGCGCTGGCCGCACGGGAGCCGGCCGGGCCGCGGCGGGCGCGGGTGGGGCAAGGGCGGCGGCACGCCCCTGCCCCGGCGGCCCCTCTCTCCTGGAGGAACGAGAAGGCCGTAGCACGAGTCTAGCATCTCTTTTGGTTCGACCAAAGATTAGATGCGCTACGGACCAGTCAATTCCGTTGATTCGGCGGCCGATTGACGCACTCGCGCCATGGCGGGTCCACGCACGGGAGAACTGTGGATTCGTCAACGAGCCCCGGACAGAATGGAGTTGTTCTCAGGGAGAGCCCGGCGGCACGGGCCCCCGGAGACGGGAATCAGCTCATTCGCGCTTTGACGAATCCTGGAGGAATCATGTCCGTCGAGCAGAACTCCGGAATGCAGAAGACCGTGCGCCAGTTCCTGGTCGCCCTCACCGCCTGTCTCGCCGTCGCCGGCGCGGCCGTCTACGCGGTCTCCCCCGACGCCACCCCGGAAACCCCCGTCCAGCACGCCGGCGTCACCGTCGACTGGCCGCACACCACGGCCACCGCGACCCCCGCGCCGCCGGTGAACTGAACCGCACGCCGCGGAATTCCGAAAGCCCCGTGATCGCTGCCACGATCGCGGGGCTTTCGCGCGTGCGGAGGAATGGGGAATGCGGGGAGGGAATCAGTCGAGCCAGCCGAGCCGCACCGCGCGCACCCCGGCCTCGAATCGGCTCGACGCCCCCAATTCCTGCATGAGTTCGGAGAGCATCCGGCTCACCGTGCGCAGCGAGACGCCGAGGTTCCGGGCGATCTTCTCGTCCTTCATGCCGTCCGCGAGCATCTGGAGCGCCGCCCGCTGCTGCTCCGAGAGGCCGTCGCCGCCCCGCTCGGGCGCCACGTCGTCGCCGTACGGGGTGGCGGTGTGCCAGCAGTGCTCGTACAGGCTCAGACAGGAGCCGACGAGCAGCGGGCCGCGGGCCAGGATCGCGCCCCGGCCGGGCTCCTCCGGATGCAGCGGCACCATCGCGTACTGCTGGTCCACCAGGACCATCGTCATGGGGAGTTCGGGGGCGATCCGGACCTCTACGCCCAGCTCGGCGCGGCGCTTGAGGACGGCCGCCGCCTCGGGCCGCACGGCGTCCTGGGTGCGGTAGATCGCGCGGATCCGGATGCCCTGCGCGAGCTTGCGCGCGTCCCGCTCGAAGATCCGCTCGGGGACCTGGCGGGCCGGGCCCGTGGGGTACATCGAGCAGGACGCCTCCTGGGTGACGTCGACGATGTCCTCCAGGGCCTGCTGGATCCGCCGGTAGTCGGTGATCGTCTCGACGGCGATCTCGGAGCCCGCCAGGGTGCCGGGCCGCAGGAAGGTCCCGGCCAGCGTCTCCAGGGTGCCGTACGCCTGGTCGGCCTCGGCGAGGTGTTCGCGGAGCCGGGCCCGCTCCCGGTCCAGGATCCGCAGCAGGGCGATCTCCGGGTCCACCGAGGCGACCGCGTCCTCCTCGGGACGCCAGTCCTCGTTCCGCAGGTCGGCGGCGGTGGCGTGCCGGCTGGTGGTCGGGACGATCAGGCCGAGGGAGAGCAGTTCGGCCCGACATCGCTCGTACTCCTCCGGCGCGAGGCCTAAGCCGGCGGCGACCTCCGTGTAGTTCGACACCCCGCGACGGCGCAGCTCCTGATAGAGCGTCACCAGCAGCCCGGTCCCGCCGCCCACCGTGCCGCCGTCCGTCGTGACCATGGCGAACTCCCCCCTCGTCGTCGCGAAATCGACCGTCCCGGACCGTCAGGCTACGCGCTGCGTCCCGGCCCGCCGAGGTCGTCGGGGCCGTTCTCGCCGTCCAGCAGGCCCAGCCGGGCCGCCTTCACGCCCGCCTCGAAGCGGCTGGCCGCGCCCAGCTCCTGCATCACCTCGGAGATGAGCCGGCTGACCGTGCGCAGCGACACCCCGAGGTTCCGCGCCACCTGCTCGTCCTTGATGCCGGAGGCGAGCATCCGCAGCGCGGCCCGCTGCTGTTCGGTCAGTCCGTCGCCGCCGTGCGCGTCGGGTTCCTGGTGGCCGTACGGGGTGGCGGCGCGCCAGCAGTACGCGTACAGGGCCCGGTAGGCGCGGACCAGACCCGGGCCGCGGGCCAGGATCGCGGGGGAGTCGGGGTCGCGGGGGTCGGTGGGCAGCAGGGCGAAGGACTCGTCGGCGAGCACCATGTTCATGGGGACGACGGGGGAGAGCCGGATCTCGGTGCCGAGCGCGGTGCGGGCGGCGAGGTGCTGGTCCATCTCGGGGACCTGGCCGACCCGGTGGCTGTACATGGCCTGCACCCGGATCCCGCGGGCCACCCGCTCCCGGTCCCGGTCCAGCTCCAGGGCCATCTCCTCGCGCCGGACCGAGCCGGTCGCCATGGTGTGGACCGAGCCCCGGGCCGTCTTCGTCAGGTCGGCGAGCTCGCGGCGGATCCGCGCCGGATCGTCGACGATCTCCACCTCGACCTCGGAGCCCGGTTCGGTCCGGGCCCGCAGGAACGGTCCGGCGAGGGCCTCCAGGGCGGTGTGGGCGCGGCTGGTCTCGGCGAGCCGGCTCTCCAGCCGGTCCCGCTCGTGCCGCAGCAGCCCGAGCAGGGCCACGTCGGGGGCGACCACCGACGGCGCGTCCGACGCCGGTCCGACCAGCCCGAGTTCGGTCAACTCGGCATGGGCCCGGTTCCGTTCGGCGTCGGTGAGCTGGAGTCCGCGGGCCGCGTCGGCGAGCGGGGTGCCCGGCGCGGCGCGGAGCGCCTGGTAGAGGGCGAGGGCCTGCTCGCCTCCTGTACGTACTCCGGCGGCGTTCCTGGACACGGCGGCAGCAGACTCCCCTCGGATCGCACGGATCCCGTCGAAAAAACGCCCCGGCAGACCCTGCCACACATTCGAACGTTCCGCACGAGGTTCACGGGCGAAGCCGCACGGACAGGATCAGGCGGACTCTTCCGCGCAATCGGGGCACAGCCCCTTGAAGACCAGCTCGGTCTCGGCCGGCCGCCAGCCGGGCAGGCTGCCGCGCGGCGGCGCCGGCGCGGGCGCCGTCACGTTCTCCACCCGGCCGCAGTTCACGCACAGGGCGTGCTGGTGGCGGGGGCCCGAGATCTCGAAGACCGCCGGAAGCCCGGGCCGGTCGAACTTGCCGACCAGGCCGGTCTCCTGGAAGTGGCGCAGCATCTCGTAGACGGCCTGGCTGGTGAGCGTGCCGAGCCGCTCGCGGGCGGTCGCGGTGATCGCCTCGACGTCGAGGTGGCCGCCGGCGGCCAGCACCGAAAGGACCTCCAGGCGCGGCCCGGTGACCCGCAGGCCCACGTCCCGCAGGCGCTGGATCACCGCCTCGCGGCCCGTCAGCTCTTCCACGACTGCCCTCTCGCCCATCTGGTCCGCTCAAACCTTTGCGGGCATCGTACCTCTTGCCCGCCCGCCCCGTCAGGCGGGAGTCGGCCGGTCCCGGGAGCGTCGGCGGCCGGCCGCGCCCCCGCCCGGCCCCCGGGCCCGGGGGGCCGGCCGGCCCCCGCCCGCACCCCCCCCGCCCCGCCCCCCCCCCCCC
>NZ_JBHYKM010000194.1:0-832 GCF_042741435.1 Streptomyces sp. NPDC058955
ACCGCATCCCCCGCGCGTGCTCCCCCGCCGCGAGCAGCGCGTCCAGCACGGTCGGGTACCGCACCGGTCGGCCCCGTCTCCGACACCGCGCCGCCGGCCCACCTCGCCGCGGCCCGGCCGCCCCGAGGTCCGCCACCCGCGGCCCGTCACCGTCCGCGCTCCCGCCGTCCGGCCCGTACCGGCGGCGGTCCGTCCGCGCGCCCCGGCACCGTCCCCGGGGCCCGCGTCCACCTCCGGAGGAACCATGACCAGCACGTCCCCCGCCGCCCCCGCGGGCTGGGAGGTGCGCGACAGCGCCCTCGTCCGGGTCTTCGAGCCGAAGACCTTCCCCGAACTCCTCGCCGTCGTCGAGCGGGTGGAGCGGATCGCCGAGGCCGCCAACCACCACCCCGACATCGAGATCCGCTGGCGCCCGCCGGTGCGCACCCCCGCCGACGACCCGGCCGTGAAGCTGCCCGCGGTGCTCTCCCTCACCTTCCGCTGCAACACCCACACCCTCGGCTCCGTCACCGAGGCGGACGCGGCCCTCGCCGCGTCCATCGAGACCGCCCTCGTCCCCGCCGGCTGACGATCCCCAGGAGTTCGCGCCCATGTCCACGCACACCACCGCCGTCGGCCCCCTGGACATCCACTGGGGCAGCCGCACCTATCTTCTGGCCGTCATCAACGCCACGCCCGACTCCTTCAGCGGCGACGGCGTGTACGCCACCCCCGGCGCCGAGGCGTCCGCGGTCCGGCTGGCCGCCGCCGCCCTCGCCGACGGCGCCGGCGGGGTGGCCAGAGGCGGGGGGCCCCCGTTCCCCCGCGCCGCGCCCCGGCGCGGGGGCGAGGT
>NZ_JBHYKM010000194.1:842-8429 GCF_042741435.1 Streptomyces sp. NPDC058955
CCGTGGCCGGGTGGCCCCCCCCCCCACGCCCCGCGGGCGCCGACGTCGTCGACATCGGCGGCGTCCCCACGTTCCCCGGCGCGGCGCCCGTGCCGTGGGACGAGGAGCTGCGCCGGGTGACGCCGATCGTCTCGGCGATCACCCGCGACGTCCCCGTGGCCGTCTCCGTCGACACCTGTCAGGCACGGGTCGCCGAGGCGGCCCTGGACGCCGGCGCCCACATGATCAACAGCTGCTGGGGGCTGCGCACCACGGACGGCGGCTGGAACGCCGACCTCGCCAAGGTCGTGGCCGAGCGGGAGGTCCCGCTCGTCCTCACCCACAACCGCGCCTCGGTCTCCGTGACCGGCCCCCACGGCGGCTACTGGCTGGACCCCGGCTACACCGACGTGTTCGCGGAGGTCATGGCCGACCTGCGGGCCCAGCTGGACTACGCCCGGGAGCAGGGGATCGCCGCCGACCGGCTGATCGCCGACTTCGGCCTCGGCATGGGCAAGACGCCCGCGCAGAACCTGGTGCTCTTCGAGAACCTCGCCGCCATGCGGGAGCTCGGCGCCCCGGCGCTGCTCTCCCACTCCCGGAAGAACTTCATCGGCGAGGTCGTCGGCGGCACCCCGGCCGAGCGCGACGGCGCCACCGTCGCCCTCACCGGGCTCGGGATCGCGGCCGGCGTCGACATGCTCCGGATCCACAACGTGGCGCTCAACAAGCAGGCGGCCCTCATGTGCGACCGGCTGCTCCGGCCCGTCCCCGCGGCCTGATCCCGCGGTCCGCCCCTCCTCCTCCCCCGGGGCCCCGGGCCCCGCGGCCCCCGATCCGAGAAGAGCCATGTCCACAGCAGTCACCGCCGAACCCCCGACCGTCCCCGCCCTGTCCACCCACGTGTCCCTCGACGGCGCCGCCCCCGACCTGGCGACGGCGGAGGAGGCAGCCCGGCGGTTCCTCGCCGCGCTCAACGTGCCGACCGACTCCGAGAGCCTGCGCGACACCCCGCGCCGCATGGCGAAGGCGTACGCCGAGCTCTTCTCGCCCCGCCCGTTCGACCTCACCACCTTCCCCAACGACGAGGGGTACGACGAGCTGGTCCTGGCCCGGCGGATCCCGCTCCGTTCGGTCTGCGAGCACCACCTGCTGCCGTTCGTCGGGGTCGCCCACGTCGGATACCTGCCGCAGGACCGCATCCTCGGCCTCTCCAAACTGGCCCGCGTGGTCGAGCACTTCTCCTGTCGGCCCCAGGTCCAGGAGCGGCTCACCAAGCAGATCGCCGACTGGTTGGAGACCCGGCTCGCACCCAAGGGCGTCGGCGTGGTCATCCAGGCCGAGCACACCTGCATGACGCTGCGGGGGGTGCGCGCCGGCGGCTCCGACACGGTGACCTCCACGCTGCTCGGCCGGCTGCGCGACGACCCGCGCTCCCGCCAGGAGTTCCTGGCCCTCACCCAGTCCTGAACCGCCCACCCCACCCCGAGGGTTGCCATCAGCATGACCACCGCACTGGACTACACCACCATGTTCCGGCTGGACGGCCGCCGGGCCGTCGTCCTGGGAGCCGGCAGCGGCATCGGCCGGGAGGCCGCCCAGGCGCTCGCCGCCCAGGGCGCGGAGGTGATCTGCGCCGACCTCGACCCCGACGCCGCCGCCGCGACGGCCGACCGGGCGGGGCCGGCCGCCTCCGCCCTGGCACTGGACGTCCTGGACCGGGCCGCGCTCGCCGAGGCCGCCCGCGGCCTCGGCGACGTCGACGTCCTGGTCCTCACCGCCGGCACCCATGTGCGCAAGCGGCTGCTCGACTACTCCGCCGAGGAGTTCGACCGGGTGGTGGGGCTCAACCTGCGGGGCGCCTTCGACGTCATCCGGGCCTTCGGCGGTCCGATGGCCGCGCGCGGCCGGGGCAGCATCATCGGCTTCTCGTCGATGCGCGCGGTGGCCCTCGAACCGGGCCAGGGCGTCTACTCCGCCAGCAAGGCCGGGGTGACCCAGCTGCTCCGGGCTGCCGCGACGGAGTTCGGGCCGAGCGGCGTACGGGTCAACGCGATCGCCCCCGGCATCGTCGAGACCCCGCTCACCGCGCAGATCATGGCCGAGCCCGACTGGTACCAGGCGTACGCCGACAAGAGCGTGCTCAACCGCTGGGGGCGCGCGGAGGAGCTGGCGGGCGCGGTGGTCTACCTCGCCTCCGACGCGTCGAGCTTCGTCACCGGGGCGGTGCTCGCCGTCGACGGCGGCTGGACCGCCGCCGACGGGCGCTTCGTCCCGCCCGCCACCTGATCCGCCCCGGTCCGCACCACCGGCCCCAGCCCCGTACGAGGAGAACCATGCACGACGTCCCGGGCGCGCCCGCCCTTCCCGGCGAGGAACCGGCGGCCGGCCTCGTCCCGTTGCTGCGCGAGCACGCCGCCGCCACCGAACGGCGCCGCCGGCTGGTGCCGGAGGTCGTGGAGGGGCTCGCCGCGGCCGGGCTCCTCGGTCTGGCCGTACCCGCCCGCCACGGAGGCGCGCAGGCCGGGCTGCCCGCCCAGGTGCGGGCCCTCGCCCAACTCGCCCGGGGATGCGCGGCCACCTCCTGGACCCTGTCCATCTACCTCACCGGCTCCTGGCTCACCGGCCTCTTCCCCGAGCGGACCGCCGCCGAGGTGTTCGACGGTCCCGCGTCCCGCGTCGCCGTCAGCCTCAGCCCGACCGGGGTGCTCGCCGAGGGGCCCGGCGGCCTCCGGCTCACCGGCCGGTGGGGGTTCAACACCGGGGTGGCCGACTCCCATTGGGACATCCTGGGCGCGCTCCGCCCCACCGCCGACGGCGGCCGGGAGCATGTCCTGGTGCTGGTCCCCACCGCCGCGCTGACCGTCCACGACGACTGGTACGCCTCCGGGCTCCAGGGCACCGGCAGCAGCTCGGTGGAGTGCGCGGACCTCCCGGTGCCCGCCGCGCGGGTGCTGCCGTTCCCGACCGGTACGGCGATGCCCGGCGGCCGCCCGGACGCGGTGCCCGGACTCCCCCGGTACGAGGTGTTCCCGCTCTTCTCGACGCTCAACTCCGGTACGCCGCTGGGCATCGCGCGGGCCGCGGCCGACTTCCTGGTCGAGCGGGCGCCGGGGCGGCCCGTCGCGTTCAGCGCCCACCAGGACCAGAGCCTGGACCCGCTCACCCACCGCAAGCTCGGCGAGGTGGACCTGAAGCGGCGGCTGGCCGGGCTGCTCGCCGACGACCTCGCGACCCGCACCGAACGGCTCGCCCGCGCCCACCGGCCGCACACCCTCACCGAGCGGTCCACCGCCCGGGCGTCCGCCGCGACCGTCGCCGCGCTGTGCCGGGAGGCGGTCGACCTGGTCGCCTCGGCGTGCGGCGCCTCCTCCGTCCGCGCCGACGTGCCCGTGCAGCGGATGCGCCGCGACATCCACGCGCTCTGTCTGCACGCCGCGCTCAACCCGGACACCGCGCTGGAGCTCCAGGGCCAGGTCCTGCTGGGCCGGACCCCGCGGACCGCCTTCCTGTGACCGCTCCCCCGTTCCCCGTACGACCCGCTCTGGAGGCGGCCTTGTCAGCACCCACCCCGACCACCCCCGCGCCCGTCCACGGCACCGTCCGGGCCGCGGCCGACCACTACCACCGGCACGGCTGGTGCCCCGCCCCGTTCGCCTTCGGCGAGGAGTCCGTGACGGCGCTGCGGTCCCGGGTCACCGCGCTCGGCCGGCAGGACCGGCCGGAGGTGGTGGCCGAACGGGACGGCGACACCGCCCGGGCCGTCCACGGCTGCCACACCTGGGACGAGCTGTGCGCCGCGCTCGTCCGGCTGCCCGAACTGGTCGGCCTGGCCGAGGCGATCCTCGGCCGGGAGGTGTACGTCTACCAGTTCAAGGTCAACTTCAAGCCGCCGCGGGAGGGCGCCGCCTGGCCCTGGCACCAGGACTACGCCTTCTGGAGCGAGGAGGACGGCATGCCCGCGCCCGACGCGGTGAACATCGCCGTCGCCCTGGACGACGCGCACGCCGGCAACGGGCCGCTCACCCTGCTGCCCGGCACCCACCGGCTCGGCCTCCTCGACCTCCCCGAGCGGGCCGCGCGTTCCGGCCACTGGCGCGACCACGTCTCGGCCGACCTCGCCTACACCGTCACGCCCGAGCGCGCCGCCCGGCTCTCCGCCGAGCACGGCACCCGGGTGCTCGTCGGCCCGGCCGGCAGCGTGCACGCCTTCCACCCGAGCATCGTCCACTCGTCGACCGACAACCTCTCCGACGACCGGCGGGCGCTGCTCCTGATCACGTACAACGCGGTCGACAACGCCCCGCCCGCGCCGACCCGGCCCGCGTTCCTGGTGGCCCGCGACACCGCCGCCGTCCGTCCGCTGCCCGACCCGCGGCTGACGCCGCGCCCCCTGGGGTGACGGCATGAACGGGAGCACGACACGGCTCACCCGGGTCGCCCTGCTGCGCCGGAACGCCGCCGAACGGCCAAACCACGTGGTCCTCGCCACGGTGGACGGGCCCGGGCTGACCCACCGGGAGTGGGACCTCCGCTCGGAGGCTCTGGCGCGGCTGCTCGCCGAGCGGGGGCTGCGGCCCGGCGGGCGGGTGGTGGTGGTCCTCGGCGAGGAGGACTGGATCCTCCTCGCCTGCTGGCACGCGGCGGTGCTCAAGGCGGGCGCCACCGTCCTGCCGGTCTCGTCCCGGTTCACCGACGCCGAGGTGGCGGGGCTCGTCGCGGACGTCCGGCCGACGCACCTGGTGGCCCGGGAGCGGCCCTCCGCGCTGCCCGCGGAGACGCGGTGGGTGGACGCCGCCGAGGAGCCGTCCGCCGCGACGGCGGCCCGGCCGCTGCCCGAGGAGCCGCCGGCGGGGGTCAGCGAGCTGGTCTGCACCTCGGGCACGACCGGCCGGCCCAAGCTGATCGCCTGCTCCGAGGAGAACCTGCTGGCCCCGCTCGCGCTCGCCGCGGACTCCGGGCACGTGGTCCCCGCCGAGCCCGAGCGGTCGCTGCACTCCACGGTGATCGGCACCGCGGGCGGCCAGCGGGTCCTCAACGGCGCCTACATCGGCGGCGGCAGCCTCCACCTCGGCCTCGTCGACCCGACGCCCCGCCGACTGCTCGACGCCGTCGCCCGGCACCGCCCCGACCGGGTCGGGCTCGTCCCGGCCACGGCGGCGGCCCTGGTCCGGGCGGGCGCGGACGGACACGACCTGGCGTGCGTGCGGATGGTGACCGTCTCCACGGCGGCTGCCACGGCCGCCCTCCTGACGTCCCTTCAGGAGCTGTTCCCCGCGGCCCGGATCCTGCGGATGTACGGGGCGACCGAGATCCTGCCGGCCGGTGCCGCCGCCGTCTTCGACCCCTCGCGACCCGAGGTGGTCGGCGCGCCGGTCGGCCGGACCCTGATCTCGGTGCGCGACGAGGACTTCGCCGTACTCCCTCCCGGCCGCACCGGACGGGTGTGGCTGCGCTACCCGGGGGCGCCGCCCCGGGGCCTGTGGGTGGCGCCGGGGACCGTGCGGCCGCTCGACCGGGAGGGCTGGCTCTGGGCCGGCGACCTCGGCTCGGTGGACGCCGACGGGTTGCTGAGCGTCGAGGGCCGGGCCGACGACGTCCTCAACGTCGCCGGGACACGGGTCTCGCCGGCGGAGGTGGAGGCGGTCCTCGCCGGACATCCGGCGGTGGCGGACGCGGCCGTGTACGGCGAGGCCGGGGGCGACCACGGCGACCTCGTCGCCGCGGCGGTCGTGGTCCGGGCGCCCGTGGACGCCGCCGAGCTGCGGCGCTACGCCGCCGGGCGGCTGGCCCGGCAGAAGGTGCCGTCCACCGTGCGGTTCGTGCCGGAGCTGCCCCGGGGTGCGACCGGCAAGGTCCGGCGCCACCTCCTCGGGGGCCTCGCAGCGGCGGCGGCGGTGTCGGCGCCCCCTTCCGCACCGGAGCCGGACGCCGGTCCCGAGGCGTACCTGCGGACCCTGTGGGCCGAGCACACCGCCGACGGCGCCGGGGCCGACCCGGACGCGAGCTTCTTCGACCTGGGGGGCACCTCCTTGGAGGCGATGCTCCTGCTGACGCGCCTGGAGGAGCGGTTCTCCGTGGAGCTGCCCGCCGACGCCCTCTACACCCACCCCACCCTGGACGGGTTCTCCGTGCTGCTGACCGCCCTGGTGGCCGGCGCCGGACGGCCCCGGGAAGGAGCGGACCGTGCCGCCCACCGGCCCTGAACCGACGCCGCGGGAGCTCTACGACGCCGTGCTCGCCTCCTCGCGCCCCCGGCACTGGGACGAGGAGTTCGAACTCGACCGGGTCCGGCGGCTGATGGCCGTCCTCGGCGACCCGCAGCGGGGGCTTCCGGTGGTCCACGTCGGCGGGACCGCCGGCAAGGGTTCCACCGCCCGCATGATCGCCGACATGCTGCGGGCCGGTGGGTACCGCGTCGGCCTCGCCACCAAACCGCATCTGCGCAGCCTCACCGAGCGCTTCCTGGTCGACGGGCGGGCGATCGAGCCGCGCGAACTCCTGGAGCGGGCCCGGCGCCTCGCCGGACTCGTCGACGGCATCGGCCCCACCTGGTTCGAGTCCGTCTCGGCGCTCGCCCTGCGGTACTTCGCGGACGCCGCCGTCGACGTGGCGGTGGTCGAGGTCGGCATGGGCGGCACCACCGACGCCACCAACGTGGTGGAGCCGCTGGTCAGCGTGATCACCAACGTCGGCGACGACCACGTCGAGCACCTCGGCGGCAGCCTTCTGGCGGTCGCCGGGCACAAGGCGGGGATCATCAGGCCCGGGGTGCCCGTCGTGAGCGGGGTGACCGGTCCCGGCGCGGCGGTCGTCCGGGAACGCTCCGCCGCCCTGGGCGCGCCCCTGCTCGAACTCGGCCGGGACCTCGTCGCGGGGATCGACTCCGCCACGGCCGACGGCACCCGGTGGTGGCTCTCCGGACCCGGCGGCGACCGTACGGGGCTGCGGCTGCGGGCCCGCGGCGCCCACCAGGTCCGCAACGCCGCGCTCGCGGTGGCCGCCGTCGAGACGCTGGCCGCCCGCGGCCTGCCGGTCGCCGAGCCGGTCTGGCGCGAGGCGCTGGCCGCCGTCACCGTCCCGGGCCGGCTGGAGACGGTCCGGCGCGCGCCGGAGGTCGTCGTCGACGGGGCCCACTGCCCGCCGAAGCTGGAGGCGCTGGCCGGGGCTCTCGACGAGCTCTACCCCGGACGCCGTCGCATCGGCGTCCTGGCGCTGGCGCCCGGCCGGGACGGCGAGCGGTCGCTCGGTCTGGTGGCCGGCCGCTTCGACGCCGTGGTGGCCACCGGCTACCGCGCCCGCACCGAGTTCGGTGCGATCTCGGGCCGTCCCACCGAGGAGATCGCCGGGGTCCTCGGTCGGCTGCGGCCCGGCCTGCCGGTCCACGAGGAGCCGGATCCGTGGGCGGCGTACGAACTGGCCCTGTCCCTGGCGGGCCCGGACGATCTGGTGTGCGTCACCGGGTCGTTCAGCCTGGTCGCGGAGGTCCGCAACCGGCTCATGCCCGACTGAGCGCGGTGCGCGGTACGCGGAAGGGGGGGGCGCCCGGGCGCGGGGGGGGGGGGGGGGGGAGACAAAAACCTCGCCCCCCAACCACACACACGAGCC
>NZ_JBHYKM010000195.1:0-8380 GCF_042741435.1 Streptomyces sp. NPDC058955
CTTCATGAGCTTGCTGACCTCGTGCTTCTGCTCGGGCAGCACCAGCGTCACGACGCTGCCGGAGCCGCCGGCCCGGGCGGTGCGGCCGCCGCGGTGGAGGTAGTCCTTGTGGTCGGCCGGCGGGTCGACGTTCACGACGAGGTCGAGGTCGTCGATGTGGATGCCGCGGGCCGCGACGTTCGTCGCCACCAGCGCGGTGACCTGGCCGGTCTTGAACTGCTCCAGGGTCCGGTTCCGCTGCGGCTGGGTCCGGCCGCCGTGCAGGGCCGCCGCGCGGACACCGACGGACAGGAGCCGCTTGGCGAGCCGGTCCGCCGACCGCTTGGTGTCGAGGAAGAGGATGACCCGGCCGTCACGGGCCGCGATGCGGGTGGTGACGGCCTTCTTGTCGGTCGCGTCCTGCACGTGGAGGACGTGGTGCTCCATCGTGGTCACCGCACCGGCGGACGGGTCCACGGAGTGCACCACGGGGTCGGTCAGGAAGCGCTTGACCAGCTGGTCGATGTTGCGGTCCAGGGTGGCGGAGAAGAGCATCCGCTGCCCGTCCGGCCGCACCTGCTTGATCAGCTTGGTGATCTGCGGCAGGAAGCCCATGTCGGTCATCTGGTCGGCCTCGTCCAGCACCGTGATGCGGACGTCGTCGAGGACGCAGTCGCCCCGCTCGACCAGGTCGTTCAGCCGGCCGGGGCTCGCCACGACGACCTCGGCGCCGCGCCGCAGCGTGGCGGCCTGCTTGGTGATCGACAGCCCGCCGACGACGGTGGCGAGCCGCACGTTCACCGCGGTCGCGTACGGCGCCAGGGAGTCCGTGACCTGCTGCGCCAGCTCGCGGGTCGGCACCAGCACCAGCGCGAGCGGGGCCTTCGGCTGTGCGCGCAGTCCGGACGTACGGGCCAGCAGCGCCAGACCGAAGGCGAGGGTCTTGCCGGAGCCCGTCCGCCCCCGTGCCAGCACGTCACGGCCGGCGAGCGAGTCGGGCAGGGTGGCGCCCTGGATGGGGAAGGGCGTGGTCACGCCCTGGGCGGTGAGCGTCGCCAGGAGCCCCGCGGGCATGTCCAGGCCGGCGAAGTCGTCCACGGCGGGGAGCGCGGGCGTCGCGCTCTCCGGCATCCGGAACTCGCCGGACGAGGCCGGGGACGAGGCCGGAGCCGAGGCTGCCGAAACGCGCTTGCCCGGCTTCCGGGGCCTACGGGACATATATTTCTCTGCCTTTCTTCGAACTGCACGAACCGCGGACCGCGCGGACCGCGTGGAAAGCGGACCGCGCGTCGCGTGAACCGCGAACCGCGAACCGCGAACCGCGTGGGTCCGCGCATCGCGTCAACCGCTTACAGCACAAACCGGGGTGGGGGCCCCCGCCCGGGGGGGGGGCCCCGGGGGGCGGCGCGGGCCGCGCCGTGGCCGCGGTCTCGGTGTGCGGCCACGGCGTGCACCGGGAGCTGGAGCGGATCGCGCCCGCGGTGCGGGGCTGCGCCCGCTCGGTGTGGCAGTCGATGTTCGGCCCGGGCCGCCGCAGCGAGCAGCGCGAGCGGCCGGCCGGGGCGCTGGCGGCTGCGGGCGTGCCGCAGCCGTCGATGGACAACATGATGACCTGGCTGCGGTTCAGCGAATGGATGTGAGGCGTTCCCGGAGGGCGGCGAGGCCGGTGGCGTAGACGCCGTCGCCGAAGGCCGCCTCGACCTGCGGCACGAGCGCGTCCGGGGCGCGGTAGGCGGCGGACCAGCGGACCTCGGCGCCGTCGGGGTGCGGATGGACGGCGAGCGTGGCCACGTACGCCTCGACGGGCAGGGCGAGCGGGTCGAGCAGCGTGTACGAGTAGCGGCGGGCTCCCGGTTCGTGGGCGAGCAGCCGCTCGCGGGCGACGACCGTCCCGTCCAGGGTGAACACCCGGACGGTGCCGGGGAGTTCGGGGTCGGCGTCGTCCTCCAGGATGGCCGGCGGGACGTGCGGGTGCCAGTCGGCGAGGGTGGCGAAGCCGCCCGCGAGCGCCCAGACGGCGTCGGGGGCGGCGGCGATCACGAGCGAGCGTTCGAGGGTGCGGGGGTGCACGGGGCCTCCGTCGGGGCGGCTGGGGTCACCAGGTGCGGTCGCCGCGCAGGACGGCGTCGGCGCCGCCGTCCGCGAAGACGACCTGGCCGGTGACGAGGGTGTTCTCGGGCGAGGTGAGCCAGGCGATGAGCGGGGCGAGCTGCGCGGGCCGGGAGTGGCCGTGCAGCGGCATGGGGACGGCCCGCTCGACGAGGGCGCGGGTGTCCGGGTCGTCGAGGAGGGGCCGGGTCAGCGGGGTGAGGACCACGCCGGGGGCGACCGCGTTGAGCGGGATGCCGGCGCCGGCCCAGGCGGCGCCGGGGGCGGTGCGGCGGACCCAGCGGGAGACGGCGGCCTTGGAGGAGGAGTAGACGAGGTGGCCCTCGCCGCGGTCGACGGCCGCGCGGGCGGCGGCCACGGCGGCGTCCTCGTCGTCCGCGTCCGCGGCGGCGAGCACGGCGGGGTCGGTGGGGTGGACGGAGTCGATGGAGCCGACGACGAGCGCCCTCGGGTGGGTGCCGGCGGCGAGCAGCGGGCGCAGTCCGTCGAGGGTGGCGACGGCGCCGAAGTGGTTGACCCGGATGGTGAGCGGGTCGAAGTGGGCGACGCCCGCGCAGGAGACGACGGCGTCGAGCCGGCCGCCGGTGAGTTCGCCGGCGCGGGCGACGAGCGCGGTCCGGCCTTCGGGGGTGGACAGGTCGGCGCGGATGTCGCCGTCCTCCAGGTCGGCGGCGAGGACCGTGTGGCCGCGCTCCCGCAGGAGGGCCGTGGTGGCGGCGCCGATGCCGGAGGCGGCTCCGGTGACCAGGTACGTACGGGGCATGGCGGGTCTCCTCGTCGGAGGGGGCGGACGTCAGGAGTAGGTGATCGCGACCCGGTCGGTGAGCGGGCGGGCCTGGCAGGCGAGGACGTATCCCTCGGCGAGGTCCCGGTCGTCCAGGACCTCGTTGCGGGTCATCTCCACCCGGCCCGCGACGACCCGGCAGGTGCAGGCGCTGCACGCGCCCTCGCGGCAGGAGTACGGGGCGTCCACCCCGGCCGCGAGGAGCGCGTCGAGCAGCGGGGCGCCCGGCGGCCAGGCGACCGTCCGGGTCTCGCCGTCGAGTTCGACGGTCACCTCGCCGCCGCTCCCGTCCGGTGCGGCGACCGGGTCGGGGGCGTCGAAGACGTCCCCGGACAGGGAGAAGTACCGCTCCCGGTGGATGCGTTCGCCCGGTGCGCCGAGCGTGCGCAGCGCCTGCTCGACGGCGTCCATGAGCGGGCCGGGGCCGCAGACGAACGCCTCCCGGCCGGCGTACGGCACGAGTGCGGCGGCGAGCCGGTCCGGCACCGGCAGGCCCTGGAGCGATTCCAGCCAGTGGAGCACCAGGAACCGCTCGGGGTGGGCCTCGGCGAGGGCGCGCAGCTCGTCGCGGAAGATGACCGAGGTCTCGTCCCGGTTGGCGTACAGCAGGGTGACCCGGCCGCGGCCCGCCGCGAGGACCGACTTGGCGATCGACAGGACCGGGGTGATGCCGCTGCCGCCGGCGACGAGCAGCAGGTCCTGGTCGAGCGAGTCCGGGGTGAAGGTGCCGGCCGGGGGCAGCGCCTCCACCTCGTCGCCCACGGCCAGGTGGTCGCAGACCCAGTTGGAGCCGTAGCCGCCGGCCACCCGTTTGACGGTGACCTTGAGCGGCTCGCCGGTGTGCGGCGAGCTGGCCAGGGAGTAGCAGCGGGCGACGGGCCCGCCGTCCGGGCCGGGCAGCCTCAGGGTGAGGAACTGCCCGGGGCGGTGGGCGAAGCGGTCCGCGCTCTCCGGCGCGGGCCGGAGGACCAGGCTGCGGGCGTCGGGCGTCTCGGCGACGACCTCGACGATCCGCAGCCGGTGGGTGCGGGTCCCGGTGGCGGCCGGGGGCGCCGGCTCAGACGTCGACACGGACATCGTCGACCTCCAGGGTGCCGTCGGCGACGGCCTGCTCGATGCTGGACCGCAGGGCCCGGCAGGTCCGGATCCGGGCGCTGGCCGCGCCCTGGCCGACCCGGTCGCGGAACTCGGCGCAGGCGACGGCCGCGTCGGCGGTCCACTGGACGGAGGTGTGAGCGGGGGAGAACTTCTCGCAGAGGACCCGGTTTCCGCAGGCCAGGCACTGGACGGTCCGCATGTCAGGGGGCTCCGGCTTCGGTCTCCGCCGCCGCGCGGCGGGCCAGGTTCTCGTCGACCTCCGCGCGCCAGGCGGCGTTGGCCCGCCGGGTGTCGACCTCGAACTCGAAGCGGCGGGTCATCTCGTCCTTGACGTCGGCGACGTCGACGTAGAACTGCTCGTACCAGCGCCGCAGTTGGTAGACGGGGCCGTCCTCCTCGGTGAGCAGCGGGTTGTCGATGCGGGTCTTGTTCCGCCAGATCTCGACGTCCTGCTCGAAGCCGACGGTGGCGCCCTCGGCGGTGGCCGCGGCGGCCTCGGCGGCCTGCTCGTCGGTCATGCCGGGCAGCCGCTTCACGATGGCGCCGTACTGGAGCATGAAGCTGTCGGCGTCGATCGGGTAGTGGCAGTTGATGAGGACGATCTCCATCTCCAGGCCGCCGCCGACGTCGCTGTAGAGGTGGTCGATCATGTAGGAGGGGCCGTAGTAGGAGGCGTCGGAGCGCAGCCGGCCGGAGCTGAGGGTGCCGAGTTCCATGTCGCCGCGGGGGCTGCTCTCCATGTACTGGGTGGCGACGTGGCCCTCGAAGACGTTCTTGAAGTACTCGGGGAAGGCGTAGTGCACGTAGTAGAAGTGGGCCATGTCGACGACGTTGTCGACGATCTCGCGGCAGTTCGAGCCCTCCACCCGGAGGGTCTTCCAGTTCCAGTCGCTCCACTGGTCCGCCTCGGGGCCGTGGACGCCGTCGAGCTCGGGGACGGTGACCTCGGGGGGCGGCGGGTTGCCCTCGGGGTCGTGCCAGACGAAGAGCTGCCGGTTGCGCTCCAGGGCGGTCCAGGCGCGGGTGCGGGCGCGCGGCGGGACCCGGCGGGCGTACGGGATGCCGGCGCAGCGGCCGTCGCCCGACCAGCGCCAGTCGTGGAAGGGGCAGGCGACGGCGTCGCCCTTGACGGTGCCGTGGGCGAGGTTGCCGCCCATGTGGGGGCAGTGGGCGTTGAGGACGTGGAGGGCGCCGTCGTCCTGGCCCTGGAAGACCACGAGCTTGGTGCCGAACGCCTCGATCTCGTGCGGCGCGCCGTCCTTGAAGGTCTCGGCGAGGCCGAGGCAGTGCCAGCCGCGCGCGAAGCGGGCGGGCGGGCGGCCGGCTTCGATGACCCGGGCCTCGTCGTCGAGAGCAGTCATCACGTTCTCCTCGGGTGTGGTGGGTTCAGTTCCGGGCGGCGGCGAGTTCGAGGGCGATGTCGATGAGCTGGTCCTCCTGGCCGCCGACCAGGCGCCGTTCGCCGGCCCGCAGCAGGATCTCGGCGCCGGGGACGCCGTACCGCTCGGCCTGCCGGTAGGCGTGCTTGAGGAAGCTGGAGTAGACGCCGGCGTGGCCCATGAGCAGGGCGAGCCGGTCGAGCCGGCACTCCTCGTCCATGACGGGGCGGACGACGTCCTCGGCCGCGTCGATGATCTTCAGGACGTCGATGCCGGTGCGGATGCCCATCTTGGCGCAGACGGCGACGAAGGCCTCGACGGCAGTGTTGCCGGCGCCCGCGCCGAGCCGGCGGGTGGAGCCGTCGATCTGAAGGGCGCCGGCCTTGACGGCGGCGACCGAGTTGCCGGTGCCGAGGGCGAGGTTCTCGTGGCCGTGGAAGCCGACCTGGGCGTCGGTGCCGAGTTCGGCGACGAGGGCCTGGACGCGGTCGGTGACGTCGTCCATGACCATGGCGCCGGCGGAGTCGACGACGTACACGCACTGGCAGCCGGCGTCGGCCATGATCCGGGCCTGGCGGGCCAGGTTCTCGGGGGTGGTGGAGTGGGCCATCATCAGGAAGCCGACGGTCTCCAGGCCGATCTCGCGGGCGAGTCCGAAGTGCTGGACGGCGATGTCGGCCTCGGTGCAGTGGGTGGCGATCCGGCAGACGTCGGCGCCGTTGCCGTGGGCGGCCCGGATGTCGTCCTTGACGCCGAGTCCGGGGAGCATGAGGAAGGCGATCCGGGCCCGCCGCGCCGTCTCCACGGCGACCTTGATCAGCTCCTGTTCGGGGGTCTTCGAGAAGCCGTAGGTGAACGAGGAGCCGCCGAGGCCGTCGCCGTGGGCGACCTCGATGACGGGGACGCCGGCGTCGTCGAGGGCGGCGACGACGGACCGCACGTCCTCGGCGGTGAACTGGTGGCGCTTGGCGTGCGAGCCGTCGCGCAGCGAGGAGTCGGTGACGCGGATGTCGAGGGTGTCCGAGTACGGGGTGGGGGACATGGCTGGGGCTCCTTAGGCGCCGGGGGCGAGGAGCGCCCGGGCGAACTCCTCGCCGACCTTCGTGGCGGCGGCGGTCATGATGTCGAGGTTCCCGGCGTACGGCGGGAGGTAGTCGCCCGCGCCCTCGACCTCCAGGAAGATCGCGACGCGCGCCATGCCGCCGTTCTCGGGGCTCGGGTCGTCGAACTGCGGCTCGCCGCGCAGCCGGTAGCCGGGGACGTACGCGGCGACCTGCTCGGCGACCTCCTTCACGGAGAGCGCGACGGCGGCGCGGTCGGCGTCCTCGGGGATGGCGCAGAAGACGGTGTCGCGCATGATCACGGGCGGGTCGGCGGGGTTGAGGATGATGATCGCCTTGCCGCGCGCGGCGCCGCCGATGGTCTCGATGCCGCGGGCGGTGGTGCGGGTGAACTCGTCGATGTTGGCGCGGGTTCCGGGGCCGGCGGAGACGGAGGCGACCGAGGCGACGATCTCGGCGTAGGCCACCGGGACGACGCGGGAGACGGCGTACACCATGGGGATGGTGGCCTGGCCGCCGCAGGTGATCATGTTGACGTTGGGCTGGTCGAGATGGGCGCGGAGGTTGGCGGGCGGGACGACGGCCGGGCCGACGGCGGCCGGGGTGAGGTCGATCGCCCTGATGCCGAGCTCGGCATAGCGGGGGGCGTTGGCGCGGTGGACGTACGCGCTGGTGGCCTCGAAGACGAGGTCGGGCCTCTCGTCCTGGGCGAGCAGCCGGTCGACGCCCTCGTGGGTGACCTCCAGGCCCAGCCGGCGGGCGCGGGCGAGGCCGTCGCTCTCGGGGTCGACGCCGACCATCCAGCGGGGTTCGACGAGCTCGGAGCGCAGCAGCTTGTACAGCAGGTCGGTGCCGATGTTTCCGGAGCCGACGATGGCGGCGGTCGCCTTGGTCTTGCGGGTCATCATCACCTCAGGTGAAGGAGAGGGAGACCGGGCCGAGCCCGGTGAAGTCGGCGGTGCAGGTCGCGCCGGGCTCGACGTCGACGGCCCGGGTGCACGAGCCGGGCAGCACCAGGTGCCCCTTCCGCAGGGGGACGCCGAAGCGGGCGACGGTGCGGGCGAGCCAGGCGACGGAGACGGCCGGGTCGCCGAGGACGGCGTCGCCGCGGCCCTCGGCGAGGAGTTCGCCGTCGCCGTCCGTCAGCCGGGCCTCGATCGCCCCGAGGTCGAGGCCGCGGGGGGAGCGGCCCTCCCCGATCACGAAGCCGGCGGAGGAGGCGTTGTCGGCGATGGTGTCGGCGATCGTGATCCGCCAGTCGCGGATCCGGCTGTCGATGAGTTCCAGGGCGGGCACGACCCGTTCGGTCGCCGCGAACACGTCCCGCGGGGTGCAGCCCTCCCCCGGCAGGTCGTCGCCGAGGACGAAGCCGACCTCGACCTCGACGCGGGGGTGGCAGTAGCGGGCGACGGGGACCGGGACGCCGGGGGGCAGCTCCATGTCGTGGAGCAGGTGTCCGTAGTCCGGTTCGTCGACGCCCATCATCCGCTGCATGACCGGTGAGGACAGGCCGACCTTGTGGCCGCGCACCTCGGCGCCGGCCGCGAGCCGCCGCCGGATGTTGACGAGCTGGATCTCGTACGCGTCCTCGGTGTCGATCCCGGGGTACGCCTCGCTCAGCGGGGCGACGGGCGTGACACCGAGCTCGGCGGAGCGCAACAGCTCGGCCGCCTCGTGTCGCTGGCGGTCCGTGAGCATGAGGGGTCCCTCCTGGGGGCGGTGGGGCTGACTGTCCGGCGAGGCTAGGCCGCGCCCCGGCCCCCGAGGGAGCCCCGATTCCCGGTGAGCGGGAAACCCTCCGCGAGGGCACGTCGCGAGGGGTGCGACCCTGCGTACGCGGGCCTTCCCACCTCCGGGCGAGCGCGCCCCGTGCGGCGCACGTCTGCGTACGTGCGAGCACGCCCCGCGCGGCGCGCGCCCGCGTACGCGGGGCCTCCCCGCCCCCGGGCGAGCACTCCCTGGGGGGGGCG
>NZ_JBHYKM010000196.1:0-4332 GCF_042741435.1 Streptomyces sp. NPDC058955
TCGGGCTACTGAGTAGCGGGGACAGGATTTGAACCTGCGACCTCTGGGTTATGAGCCCAGCGAGCTACCGAGCTGCTCCACCCCGCGTCGGTGAATACGACCTTACGGCATGGGCGGCGAAATCCGAAATCCGTTTCCTCAGCAGCCGCAGTCCTCGGCGTCGACGGGCGCCGTCAGCGGGTCCGCGGCGCGCCGGGCCGGGCCCTCCCACGTCTCGTAGGCGAAGCCCTCGCGCGCCCAGTACTCGAAGCCGCCGAGCATCTCCTTCACCTGGAAGCCCAGCTCGGCGAGGGCGAGCGCGGCGCGCGTGGCGCCGTTGCAGCCGGGGCCCCAGCAGTAGGTGACCACCGGGACGGCCTTGTCGAGGAGCTGCTCCGCCTGCTCGGGGATGAGCGCGGTGGGGAGGTGGACGGCGCCGGGGACGTGCCCCTGGTCCCAGGAGGCGGTCGAGCGGGAGTCGATCACCACGAAGCCGGGGTCGGTGCCGTCGGCCGCCGCGGTGGCCAGGGCGGCGGCCACGTCGGAGACGTCCGCGTGGAAGGCGAGGCTGGCGGAGAAGTAGGCGGCCGCGGCGGCGGGCGAGGCCGGCGGGGTGCGCAGTACGGGGTTGACCTGGGTGCCTGTCGTCGTCATGGTGATGAATCTACGGATGTTGATCTTCGCGCTGAAGTGGCGTTCCACGGCGGTCGGGGACCTCGGCCGGGGAAACCCGGGCGATTTCGCCCCGGCGGCGTGGATCTCACGGGCCGAGACCGATGAGGCCCGACCAGGGGCGCGAGTGGGCCACGTGTACGGGCCGGGCACGCGCGCGTACGGGCGGGGAGACCGGGCTCGTACGGACGCGGGCACGCGCGCGTGTGGCTGCCGCTCCGTGTCACATCCATGGGTTCTGATCCGTCATGGAGGCATGACGGGACGCGAAGGGGGAGAGCGACGGATGGACGCGAGCACGGTGGACGGAAGCACGGCGGACGGGACCGGCGGCCTGGACGCGGACGCGCTGGCGCGCCGCTTCGACGCCGACCGCGGGCACCTGAGGGCCGTCGCCTACCGCATGCTCGGCTCGCTCAGCGAGGCCGAGGACGCGGTCCAGGAGACCTGGTTCAAGCTCAGCCGCAGCGACGTCGGCGGGGTCGCCAACCTCACCGGCTGGCTCACCACGGTCATCGGCCGGGTCTGCCTGGACATGCTGCGCTCGCGCGGCTCCCGCCGCGAGGACCCGCTCGACCACTTCGTCCCCGACCCGATCGTGCACATCCCCGGCGCCGGCGACCCGGAGCACGCCGCCGAACTGACGGAGTCCGTCGGCCTCGCGCTCCTCGTCGTGCTGGAGACCCTCTCCCCGGCCGAGCGGCTCGCCTTCGTGCTGCACGACATGTTCGCCGTCTCCTTCGACGAGATCGCGCCGATCGTGGACCGTACGCCCGCGGCGGCCCGGCAGATGGCCAGCCGGGCCCGGCGCCGCGTCCAGGACGCCGCCCCGGGGCCCGGCCCGGACGCGCGCCGCCAGCGGGAGATCGCGGACGCCTTCCTCGCCGCCTCGCAGGGCGGCGACTTCGAGGGACTGCTCGCCGTCCTCGACCCGGACGCGGTGCTGCGCGCCGACGGCGGCAAGCTCCTCTCCGGCGTCTCCAGGCTGATCCACGGCGCCGAGGAGATCACCCGCCAGGCCCTCTTCTACGCGACCTTCCGCAACGGCTCGCTGCCGCTCGTCGTCAACGGCCAGCCGGCCGTCCTGTCGGTCGTCGACGGCAAGCCGGGCTCGCTCATGGCCTTCACCGTCGTCGGCGACCGCATCGTCCAGCTGCACGTCCTCGCCGAC
This sequence comes from Streptomyces sp. NPDC058955, assembly GCF_042741435.1. NCBI lineage: Bacteria > Bacillati > Actinomycetota > Actinomycetes > Kitasatosporales > Streptomycetaceae > Streptomyces > Streptomyces sp. NPDC058955. Next base: position 1,823 of record NZ_JBHYKM010000196.1, read on the forward strand.
CCGGAGCGAATCGCCGCCCTGGACATCCCGGAGGAGGCCCTGGCCCGCGCCGTCTACCCGGCGTGACCCGCCGGCGGTCCGGGCCGGCGCACCGTCAGGAGGACTGCCGGAGCGCCCGGGTGAGGGACGCGCCGACGGCCAGCGAGGCGGCGCCGCTGGCCAGGCCGAGGACGGCGCCCGCGGCGACGTCGCCGGGGTAGTGCACCCCGGTGTGGACACGGGAGTAGCCGACCGCCGAGGCCAGCAGGCCCAACGGCACGGCCGCCGGCGGCAGGACGACGCCGGCGGCGGTGGCGAAGGCGACCGCCGAGGCGGTGTGGCCGGACGGGAACGACGCCGACTCCGGCATCGGGACGTGCCGGCCCACCACCACCCGGGCCGCCTCCCGGTCCGGGCGCGGCCGGCGGACCAGCCGCTTGCCGAGGAGGTTGGCGGTGGCCGAGGCGATCGCGATCGCGCCGACGCCCGCGACCGCCGCACGGCGCGGACGGCCCGGGAGCAGGGCCAGCCCGGCGGCGACCGCGAAGGAGATCTTGGAGTGGTCGGCGGCGTTCGACAGCCGGCGCAGGCCCAGGTCCAGGGCGGGCGTCGGCGTCGCGGCCACCGCCGCGTACAGGGCGCCGTCCACCGCCCGCAGGTCGTGCAGGACGGCCCGGGCGGTGAAGACGGCGGCCCGCGGCCGGTCCCGCAGCCGCACCCGCGCCTCCGTCCGCACCCCGGGGTCGGTGCCCGCCTCGTGCTTGCCGCTGGTCTCGTCACTCATGCGCCGCTCCTGTAGGGGTCCTCGGACGGTTCCGGACGGTGCGCGGGGCCGGAGCCGTACTGCTCGGGAAAGGCGAGCCGGATGATCCGCCGCCAGTCCAACGGCGGGGGCGGCGGAACCACTCCCGGCCGGGCCCGCGGCACCAGCACCCGCAGCGCCCGCGGCCGCAGCTCGCAGACGACCGGCGTGGGCAGCACGAGCGCCTCCCCGTCCACCGCCACCGCCACGGTCCCCTCCGCCTTCGGCACACCGGCGGTGGTCACCCCGCCGTGGACTTCGACGCGGAGCGCGGTCAGGACGTTGAGCGCGGCCGACTGGGTCCCCCGTACGACCAGGTCGGCGGCGTCCGCGGCGCCGTCCACCCGGATGCCGATCACCCCGAGCCGGCCGCCGTCCAGCCGGGTGCGGTGCCCGGTGGCCGCGCTGAACGGATCGGGCGCGGCATACGGGTTGTTGCTGACCAGGATCGCCTGCTGGCCCGGCAGCCGGGTGGTGTCGGCGGTCGCGTCGAGCCGGTCGCCCTGCCCGCCGCGCAGCAGATCGGGCAGCGCCTCGAACGCGGTCTCCGCCTTGGCGTCGCGGTACTCCGGCCGCCGCACCACGTCCGCGTACACCCCGAACGAGACCGTGTTGACGAACGGCCGGCCGGCGACCGTGCCGAGGTCGACGCGGAGCTCCTCGCCGTCGGTGAGCGCGTCCAGACCGGCCGCCGGATCGTTCCGGTCGAGGCCCAGGTCCATCGCGAAGTGGTTCCGGGTCCCGGCCGAGACCACCAGGAACGGCAGGTCGTGCTCGGCGGCCACCGCCGCGACCAGCGCCTGGGTGCCGTCGCCGCCGGCCACCCCGAGCAGGTCCGCGCCGTCCGCGACGGCCTTCCGGGCGAGGGCCGTGACGTCCGCGGGCGCGGCCGGGTCGAGCAGCAGCACCCGCGCGCCCAGCCGCTCCGCCTTCGCCACCAGGCCGAACCGCTCCACCTTCCCGCCGCCGGACCGCGGGTTCATGATCAGCACCGCCTGCCGGGGCCGTACGCCGGGACGGGCCGGCGCCGGCGCGTCCACCACCTCACCGGGCCTGCGCAGCGCCTCCCGCGCACACCCCAGCGCGACCGCCCACAGCGCGAGCGCGGCCAGCGCGAACAGCCACAGCCCGCCGACCACGTACAGCACGAGGACACCGACCGGCGCACCGATCGCCAGCACCCCGCCGACCACCCGCAGCGCCCCCCGGTGCGCGGCCACCCACCACAACCCCACGGCCCCCGCCGCGAGCCCGGCGACGCCGCTCACCAGCACCGGGAACCCGCCGGTCCCCACCGCGAGCAGCAACACCGCCACGGCCCCCGCCGCCGACCCCAGCGCCCACCGCGCCAGATCCCGCGCGACACCCGCCGCACCCTCGCCCCGCCACCGCACGGCCCCGTCCACCGACCCCACCTCCGCCTTCCAGACTCCCCCAGGCTCCCCCGGATCACCCCACGGAAGCAGCCGTTCGACGGAAGATCATCCTGCCGGTACGGAACCAACGCGGAAACCGGCACGGAAACCGACGGGGGAGCACCGGAGTGCAGGGATCGTCGCACCCCTATCCGGCCACGCCCGCCGAGGTGTTGTTCACCCCCGGGTGGGATCGCGGCCGCCGTCCCGGACGCGTGGCCGGGAACGACGAAGCGCGCCCCCCCCGCCGGGAGCGGGGGGGGCGGGCAGTGGAGGGTAGCCGCCGTGGGGGCGAATCCCCCACCCAAACTCTT
>NZ_JBHYKM010000196.1:4342-4590 GCF_042741435.1 Streptomyces sp. NPDC058955
CCCGGGCGGGCGCCCGCTCCCCCCCACCCCCCCCGCGCGCGTCGGGCGGGGCGGCCCCGCTTCAAGTGCTGGTAGGCCGTGTGGGACTCGAACCCACAACCAATGGATTAAAAGTCCACTGCTCTGCCAATTGAGCTAACGGCCCGTGTGCGAGCACTCCGTGCAGCATAGCCCGACAGGCCCCCGGAACCGATCGGGTATCCGTCGACCGCCGTGGCGGGCCGCCCCGGGCGGGGGGGGCCGGGCGG
>NZ_JBHYKM010000196.1:4600-8035 GCF_042741435.1 Streptomyces sp. NPDC058955
GCCCCCCGCACCGTCTGGGTTAACCGCCGCCGCCGGGCCCCCCCCCCCGGGGGGGCGGCCCCCCGGACGGGGGGTCAGAAGAGGGCGCGGAAGGTGTTCCAGCCGGAGCCGACGAGCTCGCGGTAGCCGAAGCGGTCGCCGGTGCGGCCGCGGCCGTAGCTGTAGTAGGCGTACAGGCGTCCGGAGGTGTCGCGGGCGACGAGGTCGCTGTCGCCGTCGCCGTCGAGGTCGCCGACACCCTGCACGGCGGAGTAGATCTGCCAGCCGCCGCCGACGCTCGCGCGCGGGGTGACGCCGCCGGTCGAGGTGCCGAAGTAGGACCACAGCCCGCCGGAGCCGTCGACGGCGAGGAGGTCGCCGCGGCCGTCGCCGTCGAGGTCGCCCGCGCCGGTGATCTTCTTGTACAGCTTCCAGTTGGTGCCGATCCGGACCCGGGACTTCAGGCGGTGGTCGGCGGTGCCGGCGTAGAAGTACATGTCGCCGGTGGTGGTCTGGCGGGCGATGAGGTCGGCATACCCGTCGGCGTTCACGTCGCCGGGCGAGGTCAGCACGTCGTACTGGCTCCAGCCGGTGCCGATCGAGGTGGACGGCGACGAGGCCGTGACGACCTTGCCGCAGCCCGGGCGGTAGGCCCGCAGTTCGCCGCCGACGCGGCCGAGCACGTCGGCGCAGCCGTCCGCGTTCACGTCGCCGAAGGGCACGAGGAGGGTGCCGGACGGGAAGGTGCCGCCGGATCCCGGGGTGCGGGCCCCGAACTTCCCGTAGCCGTCGCCCCGGTAGAGGGAGACGGCGCCGGCCGTGTCCACGGCGAGCAGGTCGCCCAGGGCGTCGTTGCCGGCGAGGTCGCGGAAGGCGGGCCGGCTGCCGGAGACCGGGAACCGGCCGGTGGCGACCAGGTCGCGGCCCTTGCCGTCGGCGGTCGTGGCGCGCAGCTCCCAGACGTACGGCCCGTTGGGCACGGGCAGGCCGGCCGCGTTCCGGCCGTCCCAGGTGACGTCGATCCGGCCGCGGGTCTCGTTCGCGCGGACCGTGCGCACGGCCTTCCAGCTGTACGCGTCCCGGATGCTCACCTCGTAGGACGCGGCCGGCTTGGACAGCGTCCAGGACCCCTTCCAGGTGCCGGGCAGCCGCAGGCTCGCCGGGACGGAGGTGGAGGCGGCGGTCAGGTCGGAGGTGGGGATGTCGGTCCACACCGCGTGCACCCGCTGGTCGGCGCCCCGGTAGGCCACGGCGCCGCCGAAGCGGTCGACGGTCCAGGTGGTGCGGCGCGTGCCGGAGACCGGCTCGGCGCGGGTCAGGGGGTAGGCCGTGCCGGCCTTCCCGGTGTGGAAGGGCGTGACCCGAAGGTACGAGCCGCTCTCGTCCACGAAGTAGCCGTCGCCGAGGAGGCCGCCCCGGTACGAGCCCGCGGGCAGGGTGACGCGGACGGGCGCGGCCGGGTTCTTCAGGTCGAGCACGCCCTGCTTGGTGTAGCCGGCGCACGCCCAGTAGAGCCAGCGGCCGGCCGTCTGGAGTTCGGTCAGCGCGCAGCCGGACTCGGTCGTGAGCGTGCCGAGGGTCTTGCCGGTGGCGAGGTCCTTGCGGGCGACCTGGCCGGTGGTGGTCGTGCCGGTGTAGAGGGTGTCGCCCCAGAGGGCGGCGGCGACCTGCTTCTGACGGGACAGGATCTTCTGCCCGTCCATGTCGAGGACGAGGGTCTCGCCGTCGCCGACGAGCCCGCCGTACGAGCCCGGGGTGCCGGTCTGGTAGACCGCCCACCGGCCGAAGGCGTCGGCGACCTGGCCGGTCTGGCCGGTCTGGTCCACCCTCACCCGGGTGGTCTGCCCGCCGGCCTTGCGGGAGACGACCGCGCGGGGCTGGTACGTGATCCTCGGCGAGGAGACCGTACGCCCGTCACCGGCGTCGAAGAGGGGCGTCTCGTACCACTGCGCGCCCGCCTCGGTCCCGGCGGACACGGGCGCGGACTGGCCGGTGTGGAGCGGGCCGACCGGGAGCGAACGGGTCTGGAATCCGGCTTCCTTCCCGCTGTCCTGCTCCAGCGTGGTGAGCCGGCCCATGCCCAGCGCGAGGCCCGACACCTCGGTCGGCAGGGGTTCCACCTTGCGCAGCTTCTCCAGGACCGGGGCGCCGCCGCCCTTGCCGGGGACGGCCTTGAGGACGGCCCAGTCGGTGGCGGACGTGCCGCCGGTGACGGCCGCCGCGCCGGAGCCGTCGCCCAGCTGGGTGATCCGCTCCTCGGCGCCGGCGAGCAGGGTCTGCTGCTCCCCGGCGGGGCTGACGGCGACCAGACGGCGGGTGAGGTCCTCCAGCGTCGTCGCGGTCTCGGCCGTGGTCAGGAGCCAGTCGCCGACGAGCCCGATCCGGGTGGCGCTCAGCCCCGCGGGCAGCGGGTAGCTGGTCTCCGGGCCGGTGAGGTCGGCGCGCTGCCGGATGTGGACGGTCCGGTCGGGGTCCACCCAGGCGATCCGGTCGGCGGTGACGGCGACGCCCGCGACGAGCACGCCGTTCGCCGCGGTGGGCTCCTCCAGCACCTGCATCCGTCCGGTCGTCAGGTCGACGACGCCGAGGATCGAGTCGCGGTTCATGCCCGACGTGCCCCGGGTGAAGCGGAGGACGGCGACGCCGGGCGCCCCGGCCACCAGCCGCGCCATGTGCAGGTCCGCGTCGGCGGGCCAGCCGGTGACGGGGGTGGACGGGCCGTTCGGGGCGGCCGCGCTCCGCACGAAGTACCCGGTGGTGGTGCCCAGCGAGGTGCCGGGCTCGTACTGCTGGAAGAGCAGCCGGTCGCCGACGAGCCCGCGGTACGAGGTGTCCTCGGGGACGGTCAGGGCCGTCGCCGAGCCGGTCTCCAGGTCGAGGAGGGCGGGGCTGCCGGCGCTCTCCTCCGTGTAGACGTACCGGCCGCCGGTGCCGAACTCCGCGAAGGCGTCGTTGCCGTCGCCGTACCCCAGGGACCGGCTGGTGCCGGTCGCGAAGTCCGTCCACTCCATCCGTTCGCCGGAGGAGCGGTCGGAGTCCTCCGCCCGGTGCGCGTACCCGCCCGCGCCGACGGCGACGACCGTCTCCGCGCGCGGCGCGGTGCGCCAGGTGGGGTCGACGTCGAGCTGGTCGATGCCGACCACGGGCGCCCCGGGCGCGGCGACGGCGCCGGGCACGAGGCCCGCGCCGGTGGCGGTCAGGACGGCGGCGAGCAGGACGGCGCGCGTGCGGGTCCGCCGCGCGTCTGCGGTACGAGACAAGAGGGCCCCTCCCCGGGGGGTGATCCATCGCTGTGACGGGTGGTCGGACGCCCGTGCGTCCCACGTCTCCCTGTACGAGACCGGCCCGCCGCCCCGATGGTTGTACGCCGGACGCGGGGGGGGCCCCCCCCCCGCGGGCTGTGGGGGGGGGCGGGGGTGGGGTGGGGGTGTCGGAGGACGCGCGCCCCGCGGGGCG
>NZ_JBHYKM010000197.1:0-8012 GCF_042741435.1 Streptomyces sp. NPDC058955
GGGCCCTTCCGGCGTTTCCGACTCTATCAGATCCTTTCGGCGTCTGATTCCCAGTCAGCGGGGTTTGTCTTCCGGGCTGTTGGGCCCTTCCGACGTCTCAAACCTTAGCGGATTCCTTCGGCGGCTCATAATCGAGTCGTTCGAATTGAATTTCGGCATGCCGAAATTCATCCCGTGAGGGAGACCGTGCTGGATTGAGGTGCCGCTCTCGCGGCGGGATGGCCGTCGCAGAACCGTTCCGGCTCCGTGACAACTCGGAGAACACTACGCGTCCCCCAGGGGGGTGTCAACCGCCACCCGGGGGTCCTCGGGCACCTTCTCAGTCGAGGTCGGTGAGCCTGCCGCCGGCGTCCGGCTGGGTCAGCTCCACCCTGCGCAGGAGGCGGATCAGGGCGTCGCCCAGGACGCCCCGCTCCTCCGTCCCGAGGTCCTGGAGGAGCTTCTCCTCGAAGTCCGTGGCCATGCGCATCGCCTCCAGCCACTTCGTACGGCCCTCGTCCGTCAGCTCGACGATCACGCGGACGCGGTTGGTCTCGTCGCGGTCGCGGGTGACCAGGCCCTCGCCGGCCATGCGGTCGATGCGGTGGGTCATGGCGGCGGGGGTGAGGCCGAGGCGCTTGGCCAGCTCGCCCGGGCCCAGGCGGTACGGGGCGCCGGAGAGGACGAGGGTCTTGAGCACCTCCCACTCCGCGTTGCTGATGCCGAGGTCGGCGAGCTGGCGGCCGTACGCCACGTTCATCCGGCGGTTCAGCCGGCCGAGGGCGGAGACCACCTTCTCCACCTGCGGGTCCAGGTCGCGGTACTCGCGCTGGTAGGCGGCGATCTGCTCGTCGAGCGTCGGCTCCTGCGGCTCCTGCGAGGCGGGGCGCTCGGGGGTGTCGGACATGAGGGCGAGTATCCCACGCCCCTCGTTGGCGTTGAAGTCCTTCTATGTGTACTGTTAAGGATCGAACTTTAGCGTTGAAGTCTTCAGGGTTCAGGCGTACAAGGCTGAACCCGCGACCGAAGTGGGTGAGTGTGACCAAGGCGAGGGGCGCGGCGATGCGCCGGATTCAGGCAGGCAGCGCGCTGAGCGCGTTCGGACTCGGCTTCACCGTGCCGTACCTCTATGTGTACGTGGCGCAGGTGCGGGATCTGGGCGCGACGACCGCGGGTGTGGTGCTGGCCGTCTTCGCCATGGCCGCGCTCGTGGTGCTGCCGTTCAGCGGGCGGGCGATCGACCGGCGCGGCCCCGTGCCGGTGCTGCTCGTCGCCTCGGGTCTGGCCGCGGTCGGTGCCGTGGGGATGGGGCTCGCGTCGAGCGTCCCGGCGGCGGTGGGCGCCGCCGCGCTGCTCGGTGCGGGGACCGCGGTGCTCCAGCCGGCGCTCGCGACGATGATCGTGTGGTGCTCCGAGCCCGCCGGCCGCACGCGTGCCTTCGCGCTGCAGTTCTTCCTGCAGAACCTCGGCCTGGGTGTCGGTGGTCTGATCGGCGGCCAGCTCGTCGACGTGAGCCGGCCCGACAGCTTCCTGCTGCTGTTCTCGATCGAGGCCGTGATGTTCCTGGTGCTGGCCGCGGTGGTCGGCACCGTGAAGACGGCCGGTTCGCCCGCGCTCCAGGGCGCGCGGCCCGCCGAGGGCGGCAAGGGCGGGATCCGGGCGCTGCTCGGCCACAGGGCGATGGTGCAGCTGTGCGTCCTCGGCTTCGTGCTCTTCTTCGCCTGTTACGGACAGTTCGAGTCGGGTCTGGCCGCGTACGGCACCGAGGCCGCCGGCATCGCGCCGTCGACGCTGGGCCTGGCGCTGGCCGCCAACACGGCCGTGATCGTGCTGGCGCAGTTCCTGGTGCTGAAGTTCGTGGAGCGCCGCAAGCGGACCCGGGTGATCGCGGCCGTGGGCCTGATCTGGGCCGTGGCGTGGCTGATCGCGGGGTACGCGGGGCTCGGGCACGGCAGCCAGGCGATGGCGACGGCCGCGTTCGTCTCCACGTACGCGCTGTTCGGTCTCGGCGAGGCGATGCTGTCGCCGACCGTGGCTCCGCTGGTGGCCGATCTGGCGCCGGAGTCGATGGTGGGCTCGTACAACTCGGCCTTCGCCCTGGTGAAGCAGCTGGCGCTTGCGGTCGGCCCCGCGGTGGGCGGGCCGATGGGCGCGGCGCTGCACGGGCCGTACATCGTGACCTTCGTGCTGTTCTCGCTGCTGGTCACGGTGCTGGCGGTCCGGCTGGGCAAGCAGCTCACGCCGGTGCAGAACCAGCCGTCGCTGGCCGTGAAGCCCTCTCGGGTGGTGGCTCAGCACCAGCCCGAGCGGGAGACCGCCGCGGCCTAGGCGCGTGCTAGTCGCGGAGGGCGAATTCGCACCACACCGCTTTGCCGCCGCCGGGAGTGCGGCGGCTTCCCCAGGACGAGGCGATCGTCGCGATGATGGAGATCCCGCGACCCGCCTCGTCCTCCGTTTCCGCCCTGCGGCGGCGCGGCAGGTGGTCGTCGCCGTCGGTGACCTCGATGATCAGGCGGCGGTCGGTGCGGCGGAGCCGCAGGCGCATGGGCGGGGTGCCGTGCTGGAGGCTGTTGGCGACGAGTTCGCTGGTGGCGAGGACGCCGAGGTCGCGCAGTTCGACGGGGAAGCGCCAGGAGGAGAGGACTCCGGAGGCGAAGGCACGCGCGCGTGGGGCGGCCTCGACGCCGCCGAGGAGTTCCAGGGCGGCGTTGTGGAACAGCTCGGCGTCGGCGCCGTCGCGGGCGGGGTGCTGGACGACGAGGACGGCGACGTCGTCGTCGTGTTCGGCGGTGACGCCGAGGGCGCGGAGCAGCCGGCCGCAGATGACCTGGGGGGTGCCGCTGGCGCCGGAGAGGGCGCGGGCGAGGGCTTCGACGCCTTCGTCGATGTCCTCGCGGCGGCGCTCGACCAGTCCGTCGGTGTAGAGGACGGCGGTGGAGCCGGGGGGCAGGGCGATGGAGCCGGAGGCGTGCAGCCAGCCGCCGGTGCCGAGCGGGGGTCCGGTGGCGCCGTCGGCCTGGCGGACGGTGCCGTCCGCGTCGCGGACGAGGATCGGGAGGTGGCCGGCAGAGGCGTAGACGAGCTTGCCCTCGTTGGGGTCGTGGACGGCGTAGACGCAGGTGGCGATCTGGCTGGCGTCGATCTCGGCGGCGAGGCCGTCGAGGAGCTGGAGGACCTCGTGCGGGGGCAGGTCCAGGCGCGCGTAGGCCCGGACGGCGGTGCGGAGCTGGCCCATGACGGCGGCGGCGCGGACGCCGCGGCCCATGACGTCGCCGATGACGAGGGCGGTGCGGCCGGCGCCGAGGGTGATGACGTCGTACCAGTCGCCGCCGACGGCGGCGTCGGCGACGCCGGGCTGGTAGGTGGCGGCGATCCGCAGGTCGTCGGGCTGTTCCAGCTCCTGCGGGAGGAGGGAGCGCTGGAGGGTGACGGCGGTCTCGCGGTGGCGGCGTTCGCTGGCCCGGAGCCGTTCGGCGGCTTCGGCGTGGTCGGTGACGTCGGCGGCGTGGACGAGGACGCCGGCGCCGTCGAGGTGCGGGCTGTCGACGGGCAGGCAGGTGACGGTGTACGAGCCGCCGTCGGCGGTGCGGCGGGACTTCACGGTGCGGGGCTTGCCGCTGCGGAGGACCTGGTCGAGGAGGGGCAGCAGGCCGAGCTCCTCGGCCTCGGGGCAGGTGGCGGCGACGGTGGCGCCCGGGGTGCGGGGGCCGAAGGCGGCGGCGTACGCCTCGTTGACGTACGCGATGCGGTGCTCGGGGCCGTACACGAGGGCGACGAGGCCGGGGAGCCGGCCGAGGAGGTCCCGTACGGAGAAGTCCTCCAGGGCGGGGACGTCGGTGTCCACAGTGTCGACGGTCGTCCCGGCGTGCTCGGGGTCCGGTGCGTCCGCGGTGGGGTGCTCCTGCCGCGGTCCGTACTCACCGCGGGCGGCGGGCACGGAGCCTTCGGTCCCCCGCGCCGCGCGGCGCTGCGTGCCGGGGAGCCGGGCGCTCCAACGGGTGAAGTTCACGGATCTGTATGCCTCGTGGTGTCGGTGCCGTGCGGAGTCACGCTGTGCAGGTGTGAGCCCACCTATGGTCACACGTCCAGTGTGGACGAGTGCACTGACAGTGATGTCAGGAGGACGCCCCGTCGTTCTCGTCGGGGCCGGGAACCGCGGGCGGGGGTGGGGGTGGTGCGGCCGCGAGTTCGAATTCGGCCCGGGGGTGTTCCAGGGAGCCGAGGGAGACGATCTCGCGTTTGAAGAGGCCGGAGAGGGTCCATTCGGCCAGGACCCGGGCCTTGCGGTTGGCGGTGGGCATCCGGCTGAGGTGGTAGGCGCGGTGCATCAGCCAGGCCGGGTACCCCTTGAGCTTGCGTCCGTACACGTGCGCGACCCCCTTGTGGAGGCCGAGCGAGGCGACGGAGCCGGCGTACGCGTGCGCGTACTCCTTGAGCGGCCGGCCGTGGAGGGAGGCGGCGAGGTTCTCGGCGAGGACCCTGGCCTGGCGGACGGCGTGCTGGGCGTTGGGGGCGCAGGGGGTGCCGGGTTCCTTCGCGGTGACGTCGGGGACGGCTGCGGCGTCTCCGGCCGCCCACGCGTGCGGGGTGCCGTCGACGGTGAGGTGGGCGGTGCAGCGGATGCGGCCGCGCTCGTCGAGGGGGAGGTCGGTGGCGGCGAGGACGGGGGCGGGCTTGACCCCGGCGGTCCACACGACGGTGCGGGTGGGCAGGCGGGTGCCGTCGCTGAGGACGGCGACCCGGTCCTCGCAGCTGTCGAGGCGGGTGTCGAGGCGCACGTCGACGTTGCGGCCGCGGAGCTCGCGGATGGCGTACCGGCCCATCTCGTCGCCGACCTCGGGGAGGATCCGGCCGGCGGCCTCGACGAGGACCCATCTCAGGTCCTCGGGCTTGATGTTGTGGTAGTAGCGGGTGGCGTACCGGGCCATGTCCTCCAGCTCGGCGAGGGCCTCCACGCCCGCGTACCCGCCGCCGACGAAGACGAAGGTGAGGGCGGCGTCGCGGAGCGCCGGGTCGCGGGTGGAGGAGGCGATGTCGAGCTGCTCCAGGACGTGGTTGCGCAGTCCGATGGCCTCCTCGACGGTCTTGAAGCCGATGCCGTGGTCGGCGAGGCCGGGAACGGGGAGGGTGCGGGAGACCGAGCCGGGGGCGAGGACCAGTTCGTCGTAGGTGAGGGCGACCGGGCCCGCGCCCTCCTCGTCGGTGGCGAGGGTGGTGAGGATCGCGGTGCGCTTGGCGTGGTCGATGGACTCGACCTCGCCGATGAGGAGGCGGCAGCGGTCCAGGACGCGGCGGAGCGGGACGACGACGTGGCGCGGGGAGAGCGAGCCGGCGGCGGCCTCGGGCAGGAAGGGCTGGTACGTCATGTACGGGTCGGGCGTGACCACCACGATCTCGGCGGCGCCGCGTCCGAGCTCCGTCCTGAGCTGCCGCTGGAGGCGCAGCGCGGTGTACATGCCGACGTAGCCACCGCCGACCACGAGAATGCGCGCAGGTTCGGTCACCGTCCCATGAGGCATCGCCGTCCGGGGTTTGTCCACAGGCCCGGCGAATTGTGTGACCGGAGGGGTACGGAGGCGCGGGGTGGCGCGCGCGGGGTGGGTGAGTGCAACGGCGCAGGTCACGGCGGGCGTGGGTGGTGCGTCACGGGGTGGGAAACGGGTGGCTTCGGTGCCTTGCTCCGATCGGGGGGCGCACCGTACGGAACTCCCCCTTCTGAATTGACCCGGACTCAACTATGTTCGTAGTTCGTCGGGGTGTCGGTTCCGGCGTGCGCGCGGACCGATGGCGCACACCGGCCGGGAGCCCCGTATCAGGGCGGGGAGTCTCCGGGGGGAGACATCATGAGCGGGGGAACGCTTATGCAGATTCAGGATTCTCGTTGGCAGTCCGTGGTCGGGGCGGAGCGGGACGACCGGGGTGCGGGGGCCGTGGCCGCCGTGCCGTCGGCCGGTGTGCCGGTCTCCGGCACCGTCGCGGGTACCGGCACCGTCGTGGGCGGTCCGGTGACGGGCGGGCGCGCGGCGCCGCTGCGGGTGGACGCGCAGCGCAATCTGGAGCACGTGCTGCGTGCCGCGCGCGAGGTCTTCGGCGAACTCGGTTACGGGGCGCCGATGGAGGACGTGGCCCGGCGGGCGCGCGTCGGGGTGGGCACCGTGTACCGGCGCTTCCCCAGCAAGGACGTGCTGGTGCGGCGGATAGCCGAGGAGGAGACGGCGCGGCTGACCGAGCAGGCGCGTGCCGCGCTCGGGCAGGAGGAGGAGCCGTGGTCGGCGCTCTCCCGGTTCCTGCGCACCTCGGTCGCCTCGGGTGCCGGGCGGCTGCTGCCGCCGCAGGTGCTGCGGGTCGGCGTGGACGAGTCGTCGGTGGACGGGGACGGCGAGGCCCGTGTCCCGTACCAGCGGGGGCTCGGCGAGCCGGCGGACGCGCGCGTGGTGGCGCCCCGGGCGGTGCCGGCGGACGAGCGCGACGACGCGGGGGCCGCGGAGCTCCTGGAGGTCGTCGGCCGGCTGGTCGACCGGGCCCGGGAGGCGGGTGAGCTGCGGACCGACGTGACCGTGGCGGACGTGCTGCTCGTGATCGCCACCGCGGCGCCGGCGCTGCCGGACGCGGCCCAGCAGGCGGCGGCCTCGGCCCGGCTTCTGGACATCCTCCTGGAGGGTCTGCGCTCGCGGTAGCGGGTCGGACGCTCGCCGGTCCGCCGGGCCTCTGGGCCGGGCGGACCAAGGAGCATGACACGAACGTGTGAGCGGTTACGCCGGGATACGGGAAGTCGCCCCGGACGAGTGGTAAGTGGACGCGGCGCTTCGGCATGCCCGCGTCGTGTGGCAGGCTTGGCCAATATTCGGGTCTGCGCACGCGTACGGGGGCTTCTCGCGATGAGCGGTGACGGTCGGGACGATCCGCTGGGCGCCGGTGGCGCCACGGAGGCCGAGGGGCTGCCCGCCCGGCAGGTGCCGAGCCAGGGAGGCCCCGGCGGCGTCCCCGGCCCACCCCACGGCCCCGGCGAACCGAGCGTGCCGCAGCAGCGCGAGGCCCGGTCGGCGGGCGCCGCGCCCGTCCCCGTACCGGATCACGGCGCGGACCACGGCCCGGAGGACGGACCCGACGGGGACCCCGCGGACGACGAGGGCCTGCTGCCGCCCCCTCGGGAGCTGCCGGCCTCCGACGCCGACCTGATCGCCCGCATGCGGGACGGCGACGACTCCGCCTACGAGGAGCTCTTCCGCCGCCACTCCGACGCCGTCCGCCGCTACGCCCGGACCTGCTGCCGGGACGCGCACACCGCCGACGACCTCACCGCCGAGGTCTTCGCCCGCACCCTCCAGGCCGTCCGCGGCGGCGCCGGGCCCGAACAGGCCGTCCGCGCCTATCTGATGACCACCGTCCGGCGGGTCGGCGCGAGCTGGGCCAAGACCCAGAAACGCGAGCACCTCGTCGAGGACTTCGCCGTCTTCGCCGCCGACGCCGCCCGCTCCTCCGAGGTCTCCGACCAGGACACCATGGACCTCGGCGCCGAGGTCCGGGCCATGCAGGAGGCCGAACAGTCGCTGGCCATGCAGGCGTTCCGGTCGCTGCCCGAGCGCTGGCAGGCCGTCCTGTGGCACACCACCGTCGAGGAGGAGTCGCCCAGCGAGGTCGCCCCCCTCTTCGGCCTGACCGCCAACGCCACCGCCGTCCTCGCCAGCCGCGCCCGCGAGGGCCTCAAGCAGGCCTACCTCCAGGCCCACGTCAGCCAGGCGCTCACCGCCGGCGGGGACTGCGCCCGGTACGCCGACCGGCTCGGCGCCTACGCGCGCGGCGGACTGCGGATGCGGGCCGAGCGCGGCCTGCGCAAGCACCTGGACGAGTGCGCCAAGTGCCGGGTCGCCGCCGGCGAACTCGCCCCCGACACCGCCGGGATCCCGGCGCTCCTCCCCGTCGCCGTCATCGGCTGGTTCGCCGCCGGCTACTCCCTCAAGGCCGCCGGCATCGTCGCCGGCGGTGCGGTGGGCGCGGCCGGCGCGCGGTCTCTTATACACAACACCCAGCCC
>NZ_JBHYKM010000198.1:0-7930 GCF_042741435.1 Streptomyces sp. NPDC058955
GAGACGGACACGGCGGCTGGAGCGACTACGGCCAGATCGCCACCGGAACCACCACCAACCAGAACGCCGTCGTCCTGGCCCCCTTCAACGGCGACAGCATGGCCGACTACCTCGTCACCAACACCGACGGCTCCATCACCGCCTACACCAGCAACGGCGGAGACGGACACGGCGGCTGGACCAACCTCGGCCGCATCGCCACCGGCGCCTGACCAGGCAAACCCGCTGGCCTCGGTTCACCGACGGCGTCGGACACACCACCCCCGGAGAAGATCACCGGATCCGGCCATCCCCCCGTTACGATGCGCCTGCGCGCGGCTCGACCCGCCCGCGCCGTACACACGGGGGGATGGTCATGCGCTTCGGGCTGCTCGGAACACTGTCGGTCACAGACGACCAGGGAGGCGAGCACGCGCCGGGCTCGCCCATGGCGAGGGCTCTCCTCGCGGCGCTGCTGCTCGCGCCGGGCCGGGTCGTGGGGCTCGACCGGCTGGAGTCGCTCCTGTGGGACGGCTGCCCGCCGGCCACCGCTCGCGCGTCCCTGCACAACCACGTGTCACGCCTGCGACGCTCGCTCGGCGACGCCTCGCGGGTCACCAGCCAGGACGGAGGGCTCCTGCTGCGCGTCGAGGAGGCGGAGCTCGACACCGACCGTCTCGCCGCCGCCTTCGCCCAGGCGCGCCGCGCCCACGGTGCCGAGGACTGGAGAGAGGTGGTCCGGGCAACCGAGGAGGCGGCGGCGCTCTGGCGGGGCGATCCGCTCGCGGAGTTCCCTCGCCTCGCGGCCGAGGCCGCCGCCGATGTCGCCCGCTGGCAGGAGGCCCGCCTGCAGTGCCTGGAGTTCTGGGCCGACGCGTCCGCGGCACTCGGCCAGGACGCCGAGCTCCTGACCGAACTGCGGCGCCTCACCGCCGAGTTCCCGCTGCGGGAGACCTTCCAGGCGCACCTCCTCCTGGTCCTGCACCGCGCTGGCCACCGGGCCGAAGCCCTGGAGGCCTACCACGCCCTGCGCCGCACGTTCGTCGACACCCTCGGCGTCGAGCCCGGCCCCGGCATCCGCTCGGCCTTCCAGCACGTCCTGGACGACGACCACAACGGCACGACCGGACCGGCCCTTCCGAAGGCGAGCCGATCCACCCCCGTCCCCCGGGCCCTGCCGCGCGACCCCGTCGGCTTCACCGGCCGGGAGATGCAGATCGACGCCCTCGTCGCCGCACTCCGCGACGACGCCGGGAGCGGGCAGGAGACGGTGGGACTCCACACCGTCGACGGCATGCCGGGCATCGGCAAGACCGCCTTCGCCCTGCGCGTCGCCCACCACGTCAGCGCCGACTACCCCGACGGGCAGATCTTCCTGCCGCTCCACGCCCACACCGCCGGCACCCCGCCCGTCACCGCCGAGGACGCCCTGGGCGAACTGCTCCTCGCGGTCGGCGAGAGCCCCGGGCGCCTGCCGGAGGGGCTCACCGCCCGGGCCGGCCTCTGGCGCAGCTGCGTCGCGGGCCGCCGGATGGTGATCGTCCTCGACGACGCCCGCGGCTCCGACCAGGTCGAACCGCTGCTGCCCGGCACCCCTGGCTGCCTGATCATCGTGACGAGCCGCCGCCGGCTCGAGGCACTGGCGGGCGCAACACCGGTGACCCTCGGCGTCCTACCGGAGGAGGAGGCGGTACGGCTGCTGATCCGCCGTTCCGGCCGCCCCGACCTGGACCCCGACGACCCGTCGCTGGCCCGCCTCGCGGAGCTCTGCGGACGGCTGCCCCTGGCGCTGAACCTCGTCTCCGCCCGGCTGCGGCACCGGCGCGGCTGGACCCCTGCCGACATCGCCGATGACCTCGGCGCGGCGGCCGACCGGCTCGCCACCCTCTCCTCCGAGAACGTGTCCGTCGCCGCCGCGTTTGACCTCTCCCGCCACGCACTGACCCCCGCCGCCGGGACGCTGCTGCGCCGGCTCGGACTGCTCCCCGGCGTCGACCTCGACGCGTACGCCGCCGCCGCGCTCTACGGCACCGACCCCGGCACCGCCCGGCGACTGCTGGACGAGCTGTGCGACCACAGCCTCGTCGACGAGCCCACCCGCGGCCGCTACCAGATGCACGACCTGATCCGCGAATACACCCGCACCCTGGCCGGCGCCGAGACACCGGCCGACGCCGACATTGCCGTACGGCGGCTGCTCGCCCACTACCTGCACACGGCCTCCGACGCGAACCGGCTCCTCGTCCGGGATGCCGGGGAGCCGCCCCGCTTCCATGCCGAACGCCCCACCGCGGTCCCCCGACTCACCGACGCCACCGCGGCGACGCAGTGGCTGCGCGCCGAGCAGGCCAACCTCCGCGCCGCCGTCGACGAGGCAGTCCTCCGCGGCCAACATGAGGCCGCACGAGCTCTCCCGGCTGCCCTGCACGAGTTCCTCCGGGCCGGCGGCCACTGGGACGAAGCGACGCGCCTGCACCGGATCGCCCTCGACTCCGCCACAGCCACCGGCAACCCGTCGGACCGGGCCACCGCCCTCCACCAGCTCGCGATCGTCAGCACACTCCAAGGCCGCTACGCCGAATCCGAGACCTTGCTGACCCAGGCCCTGGAGCTGATCGCGTCCCTGGGCGACCCCAGGCGCGCGGCGACGGTCTTCTACGACACGGCCCGGCTGTTCCGGCTCACCGGTCGGTACGACGAGGCCGTCGCCGCCCTGACGGAGGCGCTGCGCCGCTTCACCGAGACCGGCGACCGGCACGGCGAAGGCCAGGTGCTCATCGAGCTCGGCCACGTCCAGCAGCTGGCCGGCCGCTATCCCGAGGCGGCCGCCACCGCGGAAGCCGCCCTGGCCTTCTTCCGCGCCTCCGGAGACCTGCGCGGCCTGGCCAACTCCCTCGCCACCCGGGCCGACATCCTGCGCTCCCTGGGCCACTACCGGGAGTCCACAGAGCACCACCGGGAAGCACTCGTCCTGTACCGCCGGCAGGGCAACCTCATGGGCCAGGCGAACGTCCTCGCCGACCTCGGCGACGTGCTGCGGCTCACCGGAGCAGACCGCGAGGCGGAGGAACACCTGACCGAAGCCGTACAGATCACGCAGGAACTGGGCAGCCCCCTCGGCGAAGCGCACTCACTGACCTACCTCGCCCGGCTCCACCTGGGCCGCGGTGACGCCGAGCGTGCCGACGCCCTCCTCACGCACGCCCTGGCCCTCTGCGAGGAAGTCGACAGCGCGATGGGCCGCGCCTACGTCACCCTGCACACCGCCGAGGTCGCCCTGCTACGCGCCGCCCCCGCGGCCGCACGCGCCCAGGCCGGCCACTGCCTCGGCCTCTTCGAGGAACTCGGCGACCTCGGCGGCCGCGCAGCCGCCCTGCACGTCCACGCCCTCGCCCTGCGGGCCTGCGGAGAACCCGGGCCGGCGTCCGACCGACACCACGAGGCGCTCACGCTGGCCCGGAGCATCCAAGCGCCGTACGAGGAGATGCGGGCGCTCGTCGGCATCGCCGACTGCCTCTCCGACCTCGGCGACCCCGGCCTCGCCGCCGAACCCCTCCGTACGGCCCTGGCGATCGCCGAACGGCTGCGCCTTCCGGAGGCGACCGGTCTCCTGCGGCGGCTGACGGAGGTCACGGCCCATGACCGTTCCGTCGACGTGGGGGTGAACGGGTGACCTGCAGCATGTGATCCAAGAAGAGCACAGCAGTCCTCGCCCCGACTGCCGGTGACGAGGAGCGGTTCAGTTCCGGAGAAGACGGTCCCCGTGCTGAGAAGCGAGGCGACAAAGGGCACACCGGTTTCGTCTCCGGAGACGTAAGAGCGGCCCGTCGTCATCCCGGCGCGAATCCAGCCACCCCGATTGAGAGAATATGTAGATCGGTCTACAGTGGCCTCATGGGACTGAAGGGCGCCGAGACGCGTGACCGATTGCTGGACGCGACGCAGGAGTTGATCGAGAGCGGGGGGTACCTCGGCGCCGGGCTCAATCAGGTGATCGCGGCCAGTGGCGCGCCTCGGGGCTCGCTGTACTTCCACTTCCCCGGCGGCAAGGACCAGTTGGTGGGTGAGTCCGTCCGGCGGGCCGGCCGTGCGATCGGTGGCGACATGGAGAGCCTGGCCGACTCCAGCACGTCGGTGGCGGAGTTCGTCGAAGGGGTGCTGCGCCACTTGGGCGAGCGGCTGGAAGCGTCGGGGTGGCACAAGGGGTGCCCGGTGGCCACCGTCGCGCTGGAGACGGCCAGTTCCAACGACCCGCTGCAGGAGGCGTGCTCGGAGGTGTACACGTCGTGGGAGGCGGCTCTGCGGGCACGGCTGGCCGGCCACCCGGACGCGGACGACCTCGCGGTCACCATCCTGGCGCTCGTGGAGGGCGCGCTCCTGCTGGCCCGGACGCATCGCAGCAGAGAGCCTCTGGACCGGGTCGCCCGCCGGATCGGCGCCCTGCTCGACTGACACGGCCCGCCGTCACCGGCGGGTCTTTTACTGCCTCAAAAATATGTAGACCGATCTATTCAAGGAGAGTTTCATGGAAGCGATGGACGCGATCGTCTTCGGCGCGACCGGATTCATCGGCCGTTCCCTCGTCGCCGAACTGCTCGGCCGGGGCTGGCGGGTGGCGGCGGCCGTACGCAACGACACCCTCACCCCCTGGCTGACCTCCCAGGGCGTCGACATCCGCGGGCTCCGGATCGTCGCCGCCGACATCACGCGACCGCTCGCGGACCTGCCCGAGGTCCGGGACGTGTACAACGCGGCCGGCCGCTTCGCCTTCGGCCTCAGCGAGCGGGACGCGCGGTCGGTGAACGTCACCGGGGCGCTGAACGTGGTCGAGTGGGCCGCGACACTGCCCCGGCTGCGCAGGCTCGTGCACATCAGCGGATACCGGGTGAGTGCGGCCGACGGCCACCCCGACTACGCCGGACTGGGAGCCTACGAGGCGTCGAAGTTCGAGGCCGATCTCGCGGTACGGGCCCGCGCCGAGGCGCTGTCGGTGCCGTTGACCGTCGCCAACCCCAGCACCGTGATCGGGCCGGGCCAGTACATCGGCCTGGCCACGCTCGTCGAGGACCTGTGGAACGGGCGGCTCCCCGCGCTGCCCGGAGGCTCCGACACCTTCCTGCCGGTCACGACCATCGACTACTTCGCGCGGTTCCTGGCGGAGATCCCCGCGTCGCCCGCGGGCGAGCACTATTGGGTGCTCGACGACGACACCCCGCTCCTGCCCGACCTGATCGGCACGATGGCCGCGCACATGGGCGTACGGGCACCCCGCCGAACCGTTCCCGCCAACGTACTGCGGCGGCTGCCGCGACGGTTGACCGGTGCCGATCCCGAGACCCTGTCGTTCCTGTCGGCCGACCGGTACCCGACGGATTCCGCCCGCGCCTTCGCCGCGCGCATCGGCCTGGAGATGCCTCCGGTGACCGAGGCCCTGCGCACCTGGGCCGACGACCTGGTGGCCGCCCGCTTCGGCTCCGCGTCGCCCTGGCAGCGCCCGTACGGCTTCCACACCGTCGGAGGCTCTCCGACCTGGGTGTCCGGTGACCGGCGTCGCCCCTCCCACGTCCTGCTGCACGGCCTGCCGATGAACGCCGACCTGTGGGGGCCCGTCGCCGCCCACCTCCCCGGCCCGGTGCTCGCCCCCGACCTTCCCGGCCTGGGGCGCTCGGCCCCCTCGACCCAGCCGATCGACGTGTGGCTGGACGATCTGATGGACCCGGTGCAGACCCGCCCCGTGCTGGTCGCGCACTCCCTGGCCTGCGGGCCCGCTCTCCGCTTCGCCGTCGACCATCCGGACCGCCTCGACAGGCTCGTCCTCGTCTCCCCCGCGTTCCTTCAGGCGCCGGCCCCGCGGCTCGCCCGCTCAGCCGTGGCCGCGCCGGCGCTGCGCCGCATGCCGACGCCTCGGCTGGCCCGGACGCTCGGTGTCCCCGACGGACCGGAAGTGCGGAGCGCCGCGGCCGACCTGCGGCGCGCCGGGGTGGCGCGCCGCGTCGCCGCGTCCCTGCGCGCGGACGCCGCCGAGCGGCGCCGATGGCGGGCCCTGCTCGACCGGGTGACTGTCCCGGTCCAGATCGTCGTCGGTTCGAAGGACCCGCTGACCGAGGCCGTCGACCTCCCGGTGGCCGAGATCGCCGGGGCCGGCCACTACCCCCAACTGACCCATCCCGCCCAGCTCGCCCGGTTCCTCGGTTCTCTCCGCACCACCGGCGCTCCGACCGGCGCGTGAGCGGGTCGTCGAGGAGCGCACGCACCGCTCCTCGACCGCGCGGCCGCGCCCGACCTGGTCGCCGGGCCGGTTGTGCCCAGTGACGCGTCGATGGTCGGGGATGTACGTCAGTCGATGGTCGGGGGTGTACGTCATGAGCGCGCCGGCGAGTTCCCGCACACCCGGTCACGGCTGGCCTCACCCGGTTCTACGAGGACCACCATCCATGTCCAGGCGTTCATGCCCGCGCCTCCTCGCGCACGGGGCGCAGCCCCGGCCGGACCCCGCACTCCCGGACGGAGGCGTAGGTGGCGGTGAACGAGCCTTCGTAGCCGAACAGCGGCCCCACGTATCGGTTGACGACCCGGACTCGGATGCGGAACCGGCCGGTGTCCTCGTCGAAGGATTCGCGCACCTCGGCGTCGGCGCCGATCAGGCCGGGCACCCGGAGGTCGATCGGGCCCTCGCGGAAGCGGTGTTCGCCCGAGCGGATGAGCAGCGAGCCGTCGGGCTCGGCGGTCAGGCGCAGTTCGCTGGCCAGGTGCTGGTGGGTGCCGAGGTAGTCGAGGACGCAGCCGCGGTCGGGGCTGTGCACCATCGTCGCGTCGAAGCGGCGTGGGCCGCCGGGCAGCTGGAAGGTGCGTACGAAGGTGACGGTCTCGCGCCCGTACGAGTCGCGGTAGGGCACGTTCTCGATGGTGAAAGGGATGTTCCGGCCGGTGCGCGGGAGCAGGATGTTGCGGGTGCCGCCGAGTGCGAGGAAGGGCCGGATGAGCGGCCCGACCGGTCCCCTGCCGTGCCAGATGCGATCCATCACGCCGTGTCCGACGCACAGCTCGCCGTTGTCGAGTCCGACGGAGAAGCGTCGGCGCAGCTCCGGGTGGAGCCGCCCGAAGGCGGCGTCGCCCATGGCGGTGCGGAAGATCGAGGTCATGGCTGCTCCAGGGTGGCGAGGAGGCGGGGCGTACGGCTCCGGCCGGGCGGGGTGCGCAGGCAGCGGCGGGCGGCGGGGGTGCCGGGCGCCGGCGGCAGGAGGACGGCGGCGAGGAGGCCGAGGACCGTGAGGGGGACCGCGGCGAGCGAGACCGCGCCCGGCGGCAGTTGGGTCGCGGTGAACGGGAGGCCCACGAGCAGCAGCCTGGCGCCCAGTTCGAGCAGCCAGTGGGTGCGGGCGCGCTCGGGTGTGACCCCGTCCTCGCACCACAGCCGCAGCCGGTCGAAGGACCAGGCCGTGGCCCAGCCCATCAGGGGCCGGAAGAGGAGGCGGTCGGCGACCCGGCCGAAGCGGCCCCAGCGCGGCCGGTAGTCGTAGGCGGTGAGGAAGCGGACGCCGTCCGGCCCCGGCACGTAGCGCCAGTAGCCACTGCCCTCGGCGAGCAGCGACAGCGGGTCCGGGGAGGCGAAGCGGAGGGCGGAGACACGGTCGCCGCCGGCCCGGTGGCGCTCCCCGGCGGAGACGCCGGTCCCGGCGACGCTCAGGAAGGGCAGGAGGCGCACGGCGTACCGGAACCGCCGGGGCTCCCCCGGCGCGGTCGGCAGATACGCGATCTCGGTGAACCTGAGGTCCCACCGCTGGTGTTCGGCCGGATCCTGGGTCCGCTCCCAGAGCGTGTCCAGGTCGGCGCGGACGCGTGCCTCGACGTAGAGCCCCACAGCTCCGCCCGTCGCGTTGGCGGCTGGCACCGAGTTTGGACTCGCGTTGGGAATCTTCACCGATGACGTCGCAGCCGGCCTTTCAATTGC
>NZ_JBHYKM010000199.1:0-7924 GCF_042741435.1 Streptomyces sp. NPDC058955
CCGCACGGGCGGAGCCAGGACCGATCGGGACACCCCATGACCCCACCGCCGCAGCGTCGCCCCGGATGCGCCGCGACCCGCCTCGCCCACCGCGAACCGGTCTTCGCCTCCGCCCCGGAGCGCTTCACGACCTGGCTGCTCGTCGAGCACCCGGGCCCCTGGCCCGCCACGGGCCTGCCGCCGGACCTCCCCCACGAGGCCGCCCTCGTGTGGAAGGCCGCCCAGGAGGCCGGGATCCGGCCGCAGTTCATCCGCCGGGTCAGGGACCGGCGGGGACCGACGTCCACCGTCGTCACCGCCCACGCCGGCCACACCGGGCAGCCCTGGCTGGAGCGCCGCGTCCTCACCGACCTGCGGGAACTCGCCGACCTCGACCTCGACGCCCTCGCCGCGGGACGTCCGCCCGGCTTCGGCGAACCGAGCGCCGAACAACTCGTCCTGGTCTGCACCCACGGCCTCAAGGACGTCTGCTGCGCACGGCTCGGCCGCCCGCTCGCCGTCCTCCTCGACCGGGCCCTGCCCGGCCGGGTGTGGGAGACCAACCACGTGGGCGGCGACCGGTACGCCGCGAACGTCGTCACCCTCCCCGACGCCGCCTACCACGGGGGCCTCGCCACCTCCGACGTGCCCGCCCTGACGGCGGCCCTCACCGCCGGACACGTCCTCCCCTCCCACCTGCGCGGACGCGCCGGCCTCCCCTCCCCCGTCCAGGCCGCCGAGCACCACCTCCGCGCCCACCTCGGCCTGCTCGCCCTCGACGCCGTCCGGCCGCTGGGCCCGCCCACCGCCGACGACCAGGACGTCGTACGCGTCGAGCTCCAGGTGCGCGACGGCGCCCGCTACGCCGTCCGCGTCCGCCCCCGCACGTCCGAGGAACCGCGCCTCACCTCCTGCGCGGGCACCGGCACGATCGGCACCCCCACCACGTACGACCTGGTGGAACTGCGGGCGCTGGACTGAGCGGACGCCCCCGCGCGGCCTCACCCGTTCGGGCGTGCCGCATGGCCGGTGGGACGGGCGGCCCGCAGAGTCGAGGGGTCCCCTCCCACCCGAGACCGGAGGCATCCGTGATCAACAAGCTCGAAGGAATGCCGGAAGGCGTCATCGGATTCGAGGCGTCCGGCAAGCTGTCCGCCGAGGACTACCGCGACACGGTGCTCCCCGCGCTCGTCGAGGCCGCGGGGGCGGGCGAGGTGCGCTTCCTCATCGTCGTGCGGGACTTCGACGGAATGTCGGGCGGAGCGCTGTGGCAGGACCTCAAGGTCGGCGTCGAGCACCTGCGCGCCTGGAAGCGGATCGCACTGGTCACCGACATCGAGTGGATGACCCATGTCACCTCGCTCTTCGGCTGGATGACACCGGGCGAGACGAAGACGTTCCCGCTCGACCGCCGGGACGAGGCGGTCGCCTGGGTGGCGGGGTGACCGCCGCACCCCGGTACTGACGCACGCGAGGGGGCACGGCATGGGGGACGTCACGGCGGAGGCGCTTGAGGCGTACCGGGGCGAGGTGGTCCGCTACTGCTACCGGATGCTGGGCTCGTACGCCGAGGCCGAGGACGCCGCCCAGGAGACGATGGTCCGGGCCTGGCGGGGAATCGGACGGTTCGAGGGGCGGTCGGCGGCGCGGTCGTGGGTGTACCGGATCGCCACGAACGTCTGCCTGGACACCCTCGCCTCCGGACGGCGCCGGGCGCTCCCGATGGACCTGTCGGGCCCGGCCGCCGGAACGGCCTCGCCGGGGCCGGCGGAGGACGCCGCCCGGTGGATCGAACCCTGCCCGGACACGGATCCGGAAGCGGCGGCGACGTCGGGTGAGTCGATACGCCTCGCCTTCGTCGCCTCGCTGCAGCACCTGCCGCCGAAGCAGCGGGCGACCCTCATCCTGCGCCTTCCGCGACACCGACCGCTTCTTCCCGCTCTTCGGACTGCCTGACCGCCTGGCGGGGGACACCCATACTGCTGTGAGGCGTGACGACGGCGGGCCGGGCGGACTCAGGGGGGCGGATGCGACCGCAGGACGTGCTCGAACAGCGGTATGAGCTCGTGGCGTTGCTCGGCAGCGGCGGCTTCGGGCAGGTGTGGCAGGCGTACGACACCAGGGCGCGGCGACGGGTGGCGGTCAAGATCGGCCACCCGCAGTCGGCCGAGGAGGCGCGGCGGTTCGCGCTGGAGGCCCAGCTCGCCGGCAACCTGACCCACCCCAACATCGCGGCCCTGTACGACTACGGCGAAGCCCTGCACGAGGGCCGCGCGTTCATCTATCTGGTCATGGAGCTCGTCTCCGGGGAGACCCTCGCCCAGGTGATCGGCCGCGGCGTGCCCCCGCTCGCCTCCGCCCTCGCCTGGGCGAAGGACATCTGCGAGGCGCTGGGCGCCGCGCACGACATGGGCGTGGTGCACCGGGACATCAAGCCGGCCAACGTCATCGTCACGGATCGCGGGGACGGCACGGCGAAGGTCCTCGACTTCGGCATCGCCAAGTACCAGGCGGCGACGGGCCTCACCGCCGAGGGACACATCATCGGGTCCTGGCCGTACATGGCGCCCGAACGCTGGACCGGCGGCGGCGCGGTCGACGGACGCGCCGACCTGTACGCCCTGGGCTGCGTCCTGATGGAACTGCTCACGGGCCGGCTCCCCTTCACGGGGCGGGAGGCCCACGAACTGTTCGCCCAGCACGCCGCCGCCCCACCGCCCCGCCCCGGCTCGCTGCGCCCCGGGCTGCCCGAGGCGGCGGACCGCCTGGTCCTGGAGCTGCTGGCGAAGGACCCGGCGCACCGGCCTGCGGGCGCGCGGGAGGTGGCGGACCGGCTGGCGGAGCTCCTCCGGCAGGCCGGCCGGACGACCGTCGGCGCGCACCCGGGCCCGCCTCCCGGCCACACGCCCACCGTCCGGCAGCCCACCGCGGGCGACGCGGTGCGCGAGGCGCTGGAGCGACGGCTCGACCGGGTCCTGGCGCACCACGCCACCGGGGACGAGACCGCGTTCACGCGGATGCTCGACCTGCTGATCCTCGACCTCGGCGAGGCGCTCGGGGCGGACGATCCGCTGTCCGTCGAGGCGGGCTATCAACGCGCGATGTACGCCTGGCAGGCGGCCCGCGACCAGACCGGCCTGGAGAACGTGCTGCCGCGGCTGATCCGCGTCCTGGGCCCGGACCACCGCCGGACGATCGACGTCCGGGCGGTCCTGACCGGGAACACCGCGGCGCGCGGGCCCGTCGACGGCAGGCGCTACCTCCCCGAACTGAGGGAGATCATCGACCGGGCGACCCGTGTCCTGGGCGCCCACGATCCCATCACCCTGACCGCCCGGCTCGACCTCGCGGAAGCGGAGGACCGCGCGTACGACGCGCAGGGCCGTCCCGTGCCGGGCGGCGTCCCCCGCGACGACGCCCGCGCGGCCCGCCGGCGCGCCGCGCTGGAACCGCTCCTGCCGGACCTGGAACGGGGACTGGGCGACCACGACCCGCGCGTCCTGGAGACCCGGCTGCGGCTCGCCCTCGACACCTACCAGCTCGGCGACCACGCCGCGGCGCTCCCCCACTTCGAACGGCTCCTGCCCAGCAACCCGGCGGCCCTGGCCAGGACCCACGTGGGCCTCCAGATCCAGCACGCCCACTGCGTGGCCGAAACCGGCGCCCCCGAGCGCGCCCTGTCCCTCCTGGACGCCCTGCTCGACACCCTGAGCGGCAGACCCGGCGACGACTACCAACGCCAGGCGGGCCCGGTCCGCGCCATGCGGTCGACGATCAAGAAGCAGCTCCGCCGGAACAGACGCACCGGCAACCGCACCTGGTTCGCCCGCTGACCGTCACGACCGGAGGGCCACCGCGATCTCCCGCACCCGGTCCAAGGTGATCCCCGTGCGCTGCTCGACGGCGAGGGGATGGTCGGTGGGCTCCAGCTCGACGAGGGGGCGCTGACCGACCGGCCGGGTGTGGACGTGCGTCTTCAGGTTGAGGGTCGTCGCCGGATAGACCGGCAGCTCGGTGGTGAGCCAGCCGAAGTACGGCCGTTCGGACTCGCGGCCGGGTGTGTCCCACAGGTCCGCGGCGCGGGAGAAGTTCTCGCGGCTGAGCGAGACCCAGACGCCCCAGGAGAACACCTCCTCGCCGCCGATGACCGGTATCTCGATCAGGCCCTTGACGAAGCAGTGCTCTCCGCGGATCACGCACTGGTCCGAGGAGAGCAGGCTGTCGTCGTCGCCGGCGTAGGCGGGGTCCCACACGGCCGGGGCATCGGCCGTGTAGTTCATCGGAAGCTCATGGTGGCGGTCCCCGCAGCACGTGCAGGTGAATCCGGGATCACTGGTCACGGCGCTGAAGCCTAGAGCGTGCGCCGACGCCGTGTGCCCCGGGGTCGACCCGCACCCGGAACAACCAGGACCGCGGGTGGCGGGAGGTGGGGCGGTGGCCCGGGGCGTTGCGCTTCGCGTCCGACGACTCCCGGGACGAGGTCCTGATGCTGCTCTCGCCCCTCTGAGGGGACGTCCTCAGGGGCGGTGGTCGGGGGTGGCGTCCTCGGTGAGGAGGGGGCGGAGGGCACCGAGGGCGGCGCCTACGCAGACGTCGCGCAGGGCGGTGCGGGTGCAGGTCTCGTGGGTGAGCCAGTCGACGCACAGGACCTGGACGAAGACCAGCCAGCTCTTCAGGACGCCGGAGACGGCCTCGCGGGCGCCGTCGTCCGCGAGGGGCAGGACGGCCAGCAGCCGGGTGCGCAGGGCGTCCAGTTCGTTCGTCATGATCGTCTGGATGACCGGGTCGCCGGCGAGGACGCGGTTGGCGGCGAGGACGGCGTTGCGGTTCGCCACGAAGTAGTCCAGGTGGACGTCCATGCCCTGGACCAGCTGCTCCGTCAGGGTCCGGGTCGGGTCGAAGCGCGTCTCGGCCAGCAGCCGGTCGGCCGCCTGCTGGTAGACGGCCGCGAAGAGGGCGTGCTTGCTGGGGAAGTGACGGTAGAGCAGGGCGCGGGAGACTCCCGCCTGTTCGGCGACGTCCTCCATCAGCACGTCGGCGTACGGGCGCTCGGCGAAGAGGCGCGCGCCGACGGTGAGGAGCTGGGCGCGGCGGTCGGCGGGGGTGAGTCGCTGTCGGGGAGGCACGCCCACAGCCTAGTTGACATGTGTCTACTGGTGCGCCCAGTCTAGTGGACACATGTCAACTAAGCCTCTCCGGCGGCCTCTTGGAGGAACCATGGCCAGAGCTCTGCGCGTACTCGTCCTCGTGATGGGCTGGGCCTGTGTGGCGATCGGCCTGTTCCACGTGGCCCTCGGCAACGCGGCGATCCCGGGAGCCGCCGACGCCGGCCCGACGGTCGACAGCCTGGGCCGGTTCCTGGGCGCCACCTTCGCCGGCTACGGCCTGGCCTGGCTGTGGGCGGCCCGGCAGCGCCCGATCCCTGCACGGGCCGTGCGCTGGCTGGCCGGCGTCTTCCTCCTGGGCGCCGCGGGCCGGCTGCTCTCCCTCGCGGTCCACGGGTGGCCCCACGGCTTCCAGATCGCGCTGACCGCGGTCGAACTCGCCCTGCCGCCGGTCCTCTTCCGGCTGGCCGACGCGGAGGAGCGCGCGTCACGCGCCGGTACGGAGTGGGCACCCGCCGCGCGGTGACGACGGCCCGGCCCCGTCGGCGCTCCTCAGCCCGCCGTCGTGCGCACCAGCGGGCTGTGTCCGATCGCGTTGTGGACGGTGAAGCTGACCGCGTCGGGGCGGTAGCGGTCGTCGGACCATTCGACCGGGCGGCCGTCGTGGGTGGTGGTGACCCGGCGGACGCGGAGGAGGGGGCTGGTGCGGCGGACGGCGAGCAACCCCGCGTCCTGGGCGCCGGCGGCGACCGCGTCGATGACGTGCTCGCCGTGCGCGAAGACCAGGCCGGTCTCGTCGTAGAGGCGCTGGGTGACCGAGGCGCAGTCGGGGTCGATGGTCGCGACGGCGGGCGATATCCAGTCGGCGTAGACGGTGCGTTCGACCAGGACCGGCTCACCGTCGAGCCCGCGGACGCGCAGCACGTTGAGCAGGGGGACGCCTTCGGCGAGGTGCAGCCGGGCGGCGTCCTCCGGGGTGGCCGGGCGGTACTCCTGGGAGAGGACGCGGCCGGCGGCCTCGCGGCCCATCGCCTGCGCCCACTGGGCGAAGCTGCGGAGTTCGGCGAAGCTCTGGCTGCGGCGGCCGGCCAGGACCACGCGCCGGGCGCCCTGGCGGGAGCCGATGAGCCCCTCGGCGGTCAGGGCGGCGACGGCCTGGCGGACGGTGCCGCGGGACACGCCGTGCTGGGCGGCGAGCTCGGTCTCCGCGGGCAGCCGGGCGCCGACCGGGTACTCCTCGCGCTGGATCGCCCGCCGCAGCTCCGCGGCGATCTCCTCGTGGCGCGCGGTCATCGCTGGCCCCCTCCTCGGACGGTGTGACGGTGTGCGGTGCGCTGCGTGCCGTGTGCCGTGTGCGGCGTGCGGCGTGCGGTGCGCACAGGAGCACCAGGATAGTTGAGCGCGTCCATGGCTGAAAAGCGCCGCCAATGTGCAGGAGATCGCGGGGAAGCGTTCCGTCCTCGTTCACCTTCGCGTCACCGACGCCCGGCGTACTGAGGCCAACTTGTTCAGACAAGTTGAGACCCCGACCCTCTCCCTGGAGATTCCGTGCCCGTCCCCGCGCACCTCCCGAGAAACGCCGCCCTCGGCGGTTCCCTCGCCCTCGTCGCCGCGCTCGCCCTCACCGCCTGCGGCGCCGCCCCCGAGAACTCCGGCACCACCGCCGACGGCAAGAACGCCGCCACGGCCACCTCCGCCGCCGACTTCGGCGGCATGGACGCCCTCGTCGCCGCGGCCAAGAAGGAGGGCACCCTCCACGCCATCGCCCTCCCCCGCGACTGGGCCAACTACGGAGCCCTGATCGACGGCTTCCAGCAGAAGTACGGCATCAAGGTCGAGGTCGAGAACCCGGACGCCTCCAGCCAGGACGAGATCAACGCCGTCACCTCCCGCAAGGGCCAGGACCGCGCCCCCGACGTCCTCGACCTGGGCAGCTCCTTCGCCCTCAGCGCCGCCCAGCAGGGCCTGCTCGCCCCCTACCGGGTGGCCGCCTGGGACGACATCCCCGAGGGGCAGAAGGACCCGAAGGCCCGCTGGTACAACGACTACGGCGGCTACGTCTCCATCGGCTGCGACGCCAAGCGCGTCAAGAACTGCCCCACCACCTTCACGGACCTCCTCAAGCCGGAGTACAAGGGCCAGGTCGCGCTCAACGGCAACCCCACCAAGTCCGGTTCCGCCTTCGCCGGCGTCTTCGCGGCCTCGCTCGCCCAGGGCGGCTCCTTCGACGACATCCAGCCGGGCATCGACTTCTTCGCCGAGCTGAAGAAGAACGGCAACTTCACGCCCGTCGAGTCGACCCCCGCCACCGTCGAGAAGGGCGAGACGCCCATCAGCATCGACTGGGACTACCTGAACGCCGGCTACGCCCAGGAGTTCGCGAAGAAGGGCCTCGACTGGAAGGTCTCCGTCCCCGCCGACGGCCGCTACGCCCAGTACTACTCGCAGGCCGTCAACAAGGACGCCCCGCACCCGGCGGCCGCCCGCCTGTGGCAGGAGTACCTGTACAGCGCCGAGGGCCAGAACCTGTGGCTCAAGGGCTTCGCCCGCCCGGTCCTGATGCCCGCCATGGAGAAGGCCGGCACCATCGACCAGGCCGCCGCCCTGAAGCTGCCGGCCGTCTCCGGCGTGCCGTCCTTCCCGGCCGAGGCCCAGCAGGCCCAGGCCAAGACGGCACTCGCCCAGGGCTGGGGCAAGGCCGTCTCCGGATGACCGCCTCCACCACCGTCGCCGTCGCCGCCGGGGGGGGGCCCCCCCCCCGGCGGGGGGGGGGGGCGCGCCCCCCCCCGCGCGCCCCCGCGCCCCGCGCGGGGCGCGCGCGCGACCGGCGGCGCGCCCCG
>NZ_JBHYKM010000200.1:0-7772 GCF_042741435.1 Streptomyces sp. NPDC058955
CGCCGGGCGCGCGCCACCGCCCGCTACTCACGCCGAACCGCCCCCCCCGCCCACGCCAAAACTGGGGCCCCGCCGAGGCGGGGCGTCGGCTCAGACCTGCGCGCCGGAGAGACGCTCGACGGCGCGGAGCAGGGCCGAGTGGTCCAGGCCGCCGTCACCCTGCGCGCGCAGCGAGGCGACGAGCTGGGCGACCACGGCGCCGACCGGGAGGGCCGCGCCGACGTTGCGGGCGGCGTCGGTCACGATGCCCATGTCCTTGTGGTGCAGGTCGATCCGGAAGCCGGGCTTGAAGTCCCGGTTCAGGAAGTTGTCCTTCTTGCGGGTCAGCACGGTCGAGCCGGCCAGACCGCCGTTGAGGACGTCGAGGGCGGCGTTGAGGTCCACGCCGGACTTCTCCAGGAAGACCACGGCCTCGGCGCACGCCTGGATGTTCACGGCGACGATGAGCTGGTTGGCCGCCTTGACCGTCTGGCCGGAGCCGTGCGGGCCGCAGAGCACGATGACCTTGCCGAGGGCCTCCAGGATCGGGAGGGCCTCGTCGAAGTCGGCCTGCTCGCCGCCGACCATGATGGAGAGCACGGCCTCGATGGCGCCGGCCTCGCCGCCGGAGACGGGGGCGTCGATGACGCGGATGCCCTTCTCCTTGGCGTTCTTGGCCAGGTCGACCGAGGTCTGCGGGGTGATCGACGACATGTCGACGATCAGCGCGCCCTGCTTCGCGTTCTCCAGGATGCCGTCGGGGCCGTAGGAGATGGCCTCGACCTGCGGGGAGGCGGGCACCATCGTGATGATCACGTCGGCGTCCTTGACGGCCTCGGCGATCGAGCCGGCCGCGGTGCCGCCGGCGGCGGCCAGGCGGTCCAGCTTGTCCTGCTCCAGGGTGAAGCCGGTGACGGAGTAGCCGGCCTTGATCAGGTTCTCGGACATGGGGGAGCCCATGATGCCGAGGCCGATCCACGCGATCGCCGGGCGGGTGGGCTGGGAGGAGCCGGGAAGAGTGCTCATGGTGAGGGTGCCTCTCAAAACAAGGTGGTACGGGGAGGGGGCCTGCGTCAGCTGGCCGGGCGTGCCTCGGCGGGCAGCCATTCGAAGGACGCGGCGGCGTCGGCGGCCTTGTACTCCAGGCCGACCCAGCCGTCGTAACCGGCCTTCCTCAGCTCGTCGAGGAGCTGCTCCAGCGGCAGTTCGCCGGTGCCCGGGGCGCCGCGGCCCGGCATGTCCGCGATCTGGACGTGGCCGGTCTTCGCTGCGTACTCGGCGATGACGGCGCTGACGTCCTCGCCGTTCATGGCCAGGTGGTAGATGTCGAGGAGGAACTTGGCGTTGCCGAGCCCGGTGGCCTCGTTCACCTTGTCGACGACCTCGATCGCGGAGGGGGCGCTCACCAGCGGGTAGAGCGGCGACTCCGGCTTGTTCAGGGTCTCGATCAGCAGGATCGCGCCGACGCGGTCGGCGGCGCGGGCGGCCAGGACCAGGTTCTCCAGGGCGAGGGCGTCCTGGGCCTCCGGGTCGACGCCCTCCACGCGGTTGCCGTAGAGCGCGTTGAGCGCCTTGCAGCCGACCGAGGCGGCGAAGTCCGCGGCGACGTCGATGTTGGCCTTGAAGCGGTCGGACTCCTCGCCCGGGACCGAGACCGCGCCGCGGTCCGGGCCGGGGAGCTGTCCGGCGTAGAAGTTCAGGCCCACCAGCTGGGTGCCGGCGTCCTCAAGGGCCTTCTTGAGGGCGTCGAGCTCGCTCTGGTCGGGGGTGGCGGTGTCGATCCAGGGCCACCACAGCTCGACCGCGGTGAAGCCGGCCGCGGCGGCGGCCGCGGGGCGCTCCAGGAGCGGGAGTTCCGTGAAGAGGATCGACAGGTTCACATCGAAGCGCTGGTCCGAGTATCCCATGAGGGGCGGCGCTCCTTCCGTATTGCGGAAGTCGTTTTCTGTCTGACGGAAGGTTGCCGGGCGGGCGCTCCACTTGTCAAGAGGTCCCCGCAGGTCCGGGGCTCCCCAGTGGCTCGAACGGCCCGTAGCGTGGGGGCATGGTGCGTTTGAGAGTGGAGTTCACGACCGAGCCGTTCGACCTCGACGAGGCGCCGGCCCACGCGGTCGTGGCGCGCGAGGTCATCCAGTCGGCCGAACTGGACGCCGTCGATGTCGGCCCCTTCGGCAACACCGCGGAAGGCGGCGCCGACGCCGTCCTCACCGCCGTCGACGAGCTGCTGCGCAAGGCGCTCGGTGCCGGTGCCACCCGGGTCTCGCTCCAGGTCAATGTGATCGGCGAGGGCGGGGAGGACGCGAAGTGACCGAGCATCCCTTGGTGGCGGCGGTGAAGCCGCTGGTCGACGCGATGGGTGCGGAGCTGCTGGAGCCGGACCGGGCGGCGGCCGACGACGTCGTCCTGTCCTGGGAGGGCGAGGACGTCCTCGCCGTACGGCTGCCGCAGCTCTCGGACTCGCTGGACCACATCCTCGCGGCGATGGAGCGGCGGCACGGGGTGCCGCTGTCGGAGCTGGACCGCAAGAGCAAGCAGGAGGTCGTACGCGTCCTGGAGGCCCGCGGCGCCTTCTCGGTGCGGCACGGGGTGGAGACGGTGGCGGGGGCACTGGGTGTCAGCCGCTTCACCGTCTACAACTACCTGAACAGGGAAAACGCCTCCAAGAACGCCTAGTTGATCAAGGGTGTCCACAAGCCGTCGTCCACATGTCGGGACGGCGGCTTTTGTAACGCCGAGTTTTCAACAAAGTGTTGACGTCGTCTTGTCGAGAGCGTTAGCTATCCGCAGCCCGTCCGACGCACAGCGAAAAACAGCCACGGAGGCTTCCCGTGACTTCAGGTACGACACCGGGCCTCACCCGGTTCAACACCTCGGCGGACAGCGAGGCCCTCGCCACGCTCCACGAGGTGTGCTCCAGCTCGGCGTGGGGGAGCAGGATCCTCGCCCGGCGCCCGTACACCACCGCCGAAGCCCTCTACCTCGCGAGCGACGCCGCCATGGCCGAGCTCACCGCCGAGGACCTGGCCGAGGCGATGGCGGGCCACCCGCCGATCGGTCGTCCGAAGGAAGGGGATGCCACCTCCACCCGCGAGCAGAGCGGGATGGCCGGCTCCTCCGCCGCGCTCAAGGCCGAGATGCTCGAACTGAACCTGGCCTACCAGGAGAAGTTCGGCCACGTCTTCCTCATCTGCGCCACCGGCAGGACCGGCGAGCAGATGCGCGACGCGGTCAAGGACCGGATCGGCAACGCGCCCGAGCAGGAGCGCGAGATCGTCCGCGCCGAACTGGGCAAGATCAACCGCATCCGGCTCACCCGACTCGTAGAGGAAGAGAGCGCCGCATGAGCACCGACACCACGGCCTCGGTGTCCACCCACATCCTGGACACCAGCATCGGACGCCCCGCGGAGGGCGTGGCGATCACCCTCGCCGCCCGCGCCGGCTCCGACGCCGCCTGGGTCGCGCTCGGCGGCTCGGCCACCGACGCCGACGGACGGTGCAAGGACCTGCCGGCCCTGCCGGTCGGCACCACCCACGTACGCCTCGACTTCGAGACCGAGGCGTACTTCCTGAGCAAGCAGAACCAGCAAGCCGAGGCGCAGCAGGACGCCCCCGCGAATCGGGACAGCGGTCCGGCCGGTGCTTTCTTCCCGGAGGTGGCGATCACGTTCGCCGTCCGCCCGGGCGAGCACTACCACGTACCGCTGCTGCTCAACCCGTTCGGCTACTCCGTTTACCGAGGGAGCTAGCAGACATGCCCACGATTCTCGGCCAGAACCAGTACGGCAAAGCAGAGAACCGCGTCGTCAAGATCACGCGGGACGGCGCCACCCACCACATCAAGGACCTGAACGTCTCCGTCGCCCTCTCCGGCGACCTCAGCGACGTCCACCTCACCGGCTCCAACGCCAACTGCCTCCCCACCGACACGACGAAGAACACCGTCTTCGCGTTCGCCAAGGAGTACGGCATCGAGTCCGCCGAGCAGTTCGGCATCCACCTCGCCCGCCACTTCGTGACGAGCCAGGAGCCGATCAAGCGGGCCCGGATCCGGATCGAGGAGTACGCCTGGGAGCGCATCGCCTCCTCCGACGCCAACTCCAAGTTCATCGGCGCCGACGAGGTCAACCACTCCTTCGCCCGCAAGGGCCAGGAGACCCGGGTCACCCAGATCACCTACGACGGCGAGAAGTGGGAGGTCATCTCCGGCCTCAAGGACCTCGTCGTCATGAACTCCACCAACTCGGAGTTCTGGGGCTACATCAAGGACCAGTACACCACCCTCCAGGAGGCGTACGACCGCATCCTGGCCACCCAGGTCTCCGGCCGCTGGCGGTTCAACTGGACCGACGACGACCAGCGCATGCCCAACTGGGAGCGGTCCTACGAGCAGACCAAGCGCCACATGCTCGAAGCGTTCGCGGAGACCTACTCGTACTCCCTCCAGCAGACGCTGTACCAGATGGCCACGCGGATCATCAACCACCGCGCGGAGATCGACGAGGTGCGCTTCTCGCTCCCCAACAAGCACCACTTCCTGGTGGACCTGGAGCCCTTCGGGCTGAAGAACGACAACGAGGTCTACTACGCCGCGGACCGCATGTACGGCCTCATCGAGGCCACGGTCCTGCGTGACGGCGCCGAGGCGCTGATCCCGGTCGACATGACCAACCTCTGAGTGGCACCACATCTCTGAGCGGCACTGAGTGACCCGGTCCCCGCCCGCCCGCAGTCGGGCGGGGACCGGCACCAGACCGGAGGGAACCCAGCATGGCACTGCCCGCACAGGGGCCGGCGTCCGCCGAAGGCCCGTGTCCCACCCCGTCGTCCACCGCGGCCCCGTCCCAGGCCGCCTGCCATCCGGTGGACGAGAAACTCCCCGCCTCGCGGCTCGTCCCCGCGGCACTCCAGCACATCGCCGCCATGTACGCGGGCGTCGTCACCCCTCCGCTCATCATCGGCCAGGCCGTCGGCCTGGACGCGGCCGGGATGACCCGGCTCATCGCCGCGAGCCTGCTGATCGCCGGCCTCGCCACCGTCCTGCAGACCCTCGGCGTCCGGAACTTCGCCGGCAACCGGCTCCCGTTCGTCAACGCGGCCTCCTCCGCGGGCATCGCCCCCATGCTGGCCATCGCCGAGACGAGCGCCCCCGGCCACCAGCTCCCCGCCATCTACGGCGCGGTCATGGTCGCAGGCGTCTTCTGCCTCGCGGTCGGCCCCTTCTTCGGCCGGCTGCTCCGCTTCTTCCCGCCGCTCGTCACCGGCGTCGTCATCACCCTGATCGGCGTCACCCTGATGCCGGTGCCCGTCGGCTGGGCCCAGGGCGGCGACAAGACCGCCGCCGACTTCGGCGCCATGAAGTACCTCGCGCTCGCCGGCTTCACCCTCGTCGTCGTGCTGCTCTTCCAGCGCTTCGGCCGCGGCTTCCTCCGGCAGATCGCCCTGCTCCTCGGCCTGTTCATCGGCACCCTCGCCGCGATCCCCTTCGGGATGGCCGACTTCACGGCCCTGCGCGAGGCGCCCGTCGCCGCGCTGCCCACCCCCTTCGCCTTCGGCGCCCCCGAGTTCCAGCCCGCCGCGATCCTCTCCCTGTGCATCGTGATGCTGGTCCTCATGACCGAGTCCAGCGCCGGCATGCTCGCCCTCGGCGAGATCTGCGACCGGCCCAGCGACGGGCGGACCATCACCCGGGGCCTGCGCACCGACGGCATCGCCACCCTGCTCGGCCCCGTCTTCGGCGGCTTCCCGACCTCCGCCTTCGCGCAGAACGTCGGCGTCGTCTCGCTCACCCGGGTCCGCTCCCGCTACGTGGTCGCCGTCGCCGGCGGCGCCCTCCTGGTGCTCGGCGCCTTCCCCGTCCTCGGCGCGGTCGTCTCCCTGGTCCCGATGCCCGTCCTCGGCGGCGCCGGCATCGTCCTCTTCGGCTCCATCGCGGTCAGCGGCATCCGGACCCTCTCCGAGGCCGGACTCGACGACAGCTCCAACATCATCCTGGTGGCCGTCGCGCTCGGCGCGGGCATCATCCCGCTCGCCGCGCCCACCTTCTACGCCGGATTCCCCGCCTGGGCGCAGACCGTGCTCGGCTCCGGCATCAGCGCCGGCGCACTCGTCGCCGTCCTGCTGAACCTGTTCTTCCACCATCTCGGCACCCGGAGCCGTCACACGGCCCCGGCACTCAAATCCTCCTAGGGTCCTGCCGTGCCCACCCCACCCATGAGGAATGAAGGAAGCACCGCCATGGCAGCACCTTCGGCAGACCGACGCATCGTCATCGAGAACGCGGCGATCGCCACCGTCGACGCGAACGACACCGAGTACGCCTCCGGTTACCTCGTCGTCGTCGGCAACAGGATCGAGTCCCTCGGCGCCGGCAAGGCCCCCGAGAACCTGGAGAACGTGGACCGGCGGATCGACGCCACCGGCCACCTGATCACCCCGGGCCTGGTCAACACCCACCACCACTTCTACCAGTGGATCACCCGGGGCCTGGCCACCGACCACAACCTCTTCAACTGGCTGGTCGCGCTCTACCCGACCTGGGCCCGCATCGACGAGCGGATGGTGCGCGTCGCCGCCCAGGGTTCGCTGGCCATGATGGCCCGCGGCGGTGTCACCACCGCCATGGACCACCACTACGTCTTCCCGCAGGGCTCCGGCGACCTCTCCGGCGCCATCATCGGCGCCGCCTCCGAGATGGGCGTGCGCTTCACCCTGGCCCGCGGCTCCATGGACCGCAGCGAGAAGGACGGCGGCCTGCCGCCGGACTTCGCCGTCGAGACCACCGAGGGCGCGCTCGCCGCGACCGAGGAGACCGTCAAGAAGCACCACGACGCCTCCTTCGACTCGATGACGCAGGTCGCCGTCGCCCCCTGCTCGCCCTTCTCCATCTCCACCGAGCTGCTCCGCGAGGGCGCCGCCCTCGGCCGCCGCCTCGGCGTGCGGATGCACACCCACGGCTCGGAGACCGTGGAGGAGGAGAAGTTCTGCCACGAGCTCTTCGGCATGGGCCCGACCGACTACTTCGAGTCGACCGGCTTCCTCGGCGAGGACGTGTGGATGGCGCACTGCGTCCACATGAACGACTCCGACATCGCCGCCTTCGCCCGTACCAAGACCGGCGTCGCCCACTGCCCGTCGTCGAACGCGCGCCTCGCCGCCGGCATCGCCCGCGTCCCCGACATGCTGAAGGCGGGCGTCCCGGTCGGCCTCGGCGTCGACGGCACCGCCTCCAACGAGTCCGGCGAGCTCCACACCGAGCTGCGCAACGCGCTCCTCATCAACCGCCTCGGCGCCCACCGCGAGTCCGCGCTCAACGCCCGCCAGGCCCTCCGCCTCGGCACCTACGGCGGCGCGCAGGTCCTCGGCCGCGCCGACAACATCGGCTCCCTCGAAGCCGGCAAGCTCGCCGACTTCGTCCTCTGGAAGATCGACGGCCTCGGCCACTCCTCGATCGCCGACCCGGTCACCGCCATCGTCTTCGGCGCGGCGGCCCCGGTCACCGCCTCCTTCGTCAACGGCAAGCAGATCGTGGAGAACAACCGCCTGCTCACCGTCGACGAGGACACCATCGCGCGGGACGCGCGCACGGAGGCCCAGCGCCTGGCCCGCATCGCGGCCCAGGGCTGACGCTCCCCCCGGAGTCCGGTCGAGGGGGACGGCCCTCGACCGGTCGCCGCGGACCCGAGCCGGGGGCCCCGCCCCCCCAC
Organism: Streptomyces sp. NPDC058955; assembly: GCF_042741435.1. Taxonomy (NCBI): domain Bacteria; kingdom Bacillati; phylum Actinomycetota; class Actinomycetes; order Kitasatosporales; family Streptomycetaceae; genus Streptomyces; species Streptomyces sp. NPDC058955. The sequence goes on from NZ_JBHYKM010000200.1 coordinate 7,685, forward strand.
CCGGCGCGGGGGGGCGGCGCCCCGCGGGCGGGGGCGCCGCCGGGGGGGGCGCGCGGGCCCCCCCCCCCCCCCCCGCCGCCCGCCCCCG
>NZ_JBHYKM010000201.1:0-7509 GCF_042741435.1 Streptomyces sp. NPDC058955
TTTCAGAGCAATCTGAAACGGCCCCTGACCCGTTTCTGGGGACCAGTCGGGGACCAACCCGCCTTGACCGGTCAGCGGGCGACCGCAGGCGGCGGGCGGGGAGGCAACCGCCGCTCACGGAGGGGGCGGTGCCGCGGTACGCCGGGCCCCGCCCGCGACCCGCCCTCGGCCGTCGGAAATCATCTGCCCATGTCTTTCACCAGCCGACGCGCCCTTCTGACGTCCGTGGCAGCCGCTGCCACCACCCTTCCCCTCCTCAACGACCTCGCCGGGAACGGCAGCACGGCGGCCGCCGCCGACGCCACCACCACATCCACCGAATTCGCCACGAACGCCGCGCTCTACTCCGACCCGACCTACGTCGAGGGCACCCACTGGATGCGCCGCTTCCGCACGCACCCCGAGGCACTGCTCCAGGACAACCTGAGATACGGCAGCCAGATCCCGCGCAGCACGGCGGTCATCGCCCCGCACGGCGGAGGCATCGAGCTGGGCACGAGCGAACTGTGCCTCGCCATCGCCGGCTACAAGCTCCTCGCCGAGGACGAGGCCGCGCTCCTCGACGACGAGCAGCGCAAGGAGGCGGGCACGGTCCAGCGCGACTACTGGATGTTCGAGGGACTCAGCTCGTCGGGGGCGCTGCACGTCACCTCCACCCACTGCGACGACCCGGCGGCGCTCGCCGTCTGCGGCCGCAACCTGTACGCGGTCTCCCTGCACGGCTTCAGCCCGGACCCGCTGAGCGACGAGTCGAAGATCTCGGACAAGCAGATCTTCATCGGAGGCCGGGATCAGCGCCTGATGCACAACCTCGCGGCGGCCTTCCACGCGTTCGGCCTCAACACCACGAGCGACCCGCTGCGGAAGGTGGTCGTCACCATCGCCGCGCCCGACTCCCCGCTCAACGGCGACGACCCGGCGAACATCGTCAACCGCACCCGCACCGGCGGGGGCGCCCAGCTGGAGATCTCCACCGCGCTGCGCAAGGCCATGTTCTCCGACCACGACAGCGCCCCCGACCGGCGGCGCACCGCCGGCGACGGCGTCGAGCCGGCCCACTACTGGCACAACTTCGTCAAGGCCGTTCGCGAGGGCATCGACCGCCACGAGCGCGGCCTGGCCACCACGCCGCCCGCCGCCTAGCCCAGGGCGCTTCCTTCGGATCACCCGATCGTCGGTCGGTCGACTCCACCATCGTCCGCGCTCGGCAGCACGCCGCCGGGGCCTGTCAGAAGGGGCCCCGGCGAGGGCTCGCCCGCCGCCAGGTGCTCCAGGACCTCCGCCAGTTCCTCGCAGGCGCGGCGCACCGAACGGCGGGTCGCACGCTGCTCGGTGATGACGGAGGCGAGGAGCAGGGCGGTCAGGGCGGCGGAACCGTTGAAGGTCTGGAGCTTGACCATGATCTCGACGTCCGACAGGCGGAAGAACGAGCCCTGGTCGGAGGTCGCCACGAAGGTGGCGAACACCGACGCGAAGAGCGCGCACAGCATGCTTCCGGCGAGCTGGAAGCGGAGCGCCGCCCAGACCAGCAGGGGGAAGACCAGGAAGAGCAGGCCCAGCGGGCTCAGTACGGCCAGGGGGACGAGAACCAGGGTCGTCAGTCCCAGAAAGGCCGCCTCCTTCCAGCGCCGTACTCGGAACCGTCCCGGCGCCCCCGCGAGTACGAGCAGGAGCGGAGCGACGAGCAGGACCCCCATCGTGTCGCCCGCCCACCAGGCCAGCCACACGGCCCAGAACTCGTTCCTGTCCAGGGAGCCCGTCACCACCTGCAGTCCGACCCCCGCGGTCGCGCTGATCAGCATGGCGCCGAAGCCCCCGAGGAAGATCAGTGAGAGGCCGTCCCGCAGCCGCGCCATGTCGAGCCGGAAGCCGACCCGTCTCAGCAGCAGGAAGGCGCAGAGCGGCGCGACGGTGTTGCTCGCCACGGTGACCACCGTGGTGGGCCCAGGGGTGGTGAGGGAGGCGATGACGAGGAAGGAGCCGAGGGCGATCCCGGGCCAGACCCGCGCGCCGAACAGCAGCAGGGCGGCGACTGCGACGCCGGTGGGCGGCCAGATGGGGGTGGCCACCACGCCTTCGACGACGAGGCTGCCCAGCAGGCCGAGCCGTCCGGCCGCGTAGTAGCAGACCGCCACGGCCAGCGAGATCAGCGCGGCCTCGGTGAAGGGCCGGAACGGCCGAATGACGAACACTCCAGACATGAGACACCGGCCGGGCCGCCGCGGCCGGGCAAGGACCCCTGCGTGTCGGGCGCCGCCGTACGGCACGGGTCCGGACGGCTGGTGGAGTCAGGGCCGGCCCGAGGGACGGCGCGAACCGGGACGGCTCGACCCGGGACGGGCCGACCCGGGACAGGCCGACCCGGGGGCGAGCCCCCTTCACCCCTCGACCGCCGACGAGGCGGGACCGCCGTCATGGCCGACGACCAGGACGGCCGCGTCGTCCTCGTGCCCCACCGTGGCCGCCAGCTTCATGACGGCGGTGGCGAGCGCGTCGACGTCCAGCCCGGCGACGGCGGTGATGCCGGCGAGCCTCGTCACCCGGTCCAGGCCCTCGTCGACGTGGAGCGAAGGCCCCTCCACCACGCCGTCGGTCAGGAGGACGAAGACACCGTCGGAGGTGAGCCGGTGGCGCGTGGTCGGGTAGTCGACGCCGCGGAGCACACCGAGCGGAGGCCCGCCCTCGCTGTCGTCGATGCCGGAGCGGCCGTCGCTGGTGGCCCAGATGTGGGGGATGTGACCGGCCCGGGCGCACTCCAGGGTGCCGGCAGCGGGGTCGAGCCGCAGGAAGGTGCAGGTGGCGAAGAGGTCGGCGCCCAGAGAGACCAGCAGGTCGTTGGTGCGACCGAGCAGCTCTCCCGGGTCTCCGCTGACGGAGGCCAGTGCGCGCAGTGCCACGCGGACCTGTCCCATGAAGGCGGCAGCCTCGATGTTGTGCCCTTGGACGTCACCGATGGACATGCCGATCTGCCCGCCGGGCAGGGAGAAGGCGTCGTACCAGTCACCGCCGACGTTGAGCCCGTGGTTGGCGGGCTCATAGCGGACGGCCAGCCGGGCGCCCGGAAAGCTGGGCAGGTCCGAGGGCAGCATGCCGCGCTGCAGGGCCACGGCGAGCTCGACACGGGAACGCTGGGTCTCGGCCAACTCCCGAGCCTTGGCGGTCAGCGACCCGAGCCGGAGCAGAAGATCCTCGCTGTTGTCGGCCGGCCGTCTGCGGAACATCGATCACTCCGACATCGCGACAATCCTCGTATCACTCCGTCCCGTCTCCCGCACGCGGGACCCCAGGGAACACCTCGGTACGGACAAGGTCCTTCTCCACTCTGCCGGGAGTGCACGACCCCCGCATCTCCATCCACTCTCCATCCACCCCGCACTCCGGCCCGACCGTGGGTCTCAGGCCGCCTTGGCCAGGGCGGACCGGTCCGCGCCGGGCGCCTGCCGGGCGGGGGCCGCGACGCCGGTGACGGCGGATCGCGCGTCGTGGCGCGGCCACAGGAGGAGGGCGCCGGCCGCTCCCGTCGCGGCGAGGGCGGCGAGGACCGTCCAGGTGAGGGTGAAGCCGGCGGTGGTGCCGAGCCATCCCGCCAGGGGGTAGGTGACCAGCCAGGCCAGGTGCGACAGGGAGAACTGCGCCGCGAACGCCCCGGGGATCGCGTTCCGTCCGACGGAGGCGCGGATGACCGTGCCGGTCGGGGTGATGACCAGGGCCATCCCGACGCCGATCGCGGTCCAGACGGTCGCCGTGGCGGCCCAGGTGAGGAGGCCGGTCGCGGAGAGTGCCACCGCGGCGGTCGTGCCGCCGACCAGGACTCCGGCACCGGTCAGCATGACCGTGCGGGCGGCGATCCGGTCGAGGACCCGGGGCAGGACCAGCGCGGCCAGGAGGGTGCCCGTGCCGGAGGCGGCGAGCATCCAGGCGACGTCGGACTGGGAACCGCCCAGCTCGTCACGGACGTGGTTGACGGTGTTGACGACGACGATCGAACCCGCCGACGCCACCACCAGGTTGAGCGCCATGACGCCGCGCAGCCGGGGCGTCCGGAGGAACGTCCGGATGCCGGCCGCCGCCTTGTCCCACGCCTTGGCGTGGCCGCTCGGGCGGGCGTCGGGGATACGGGTCGACAGGACGAGCGCGGCGGAGACGAGGAACCCGGCCGAGGTGCCGAGGAACAGCCGGTCGAAGCTCAGGAATGTCAGGGCGACGGCCGCGAGGACCGGGCTCAGCAGGCTCTCCATGGTGGAGGCGACCTGCGACGCGGACAGGGCGCGGGTGTAGGCGGACGCGTCGGTGACGATGTCGGGGATGACGGCCTGGAACGTCGGGGTGAACGCCGCCGAGGACGCCTGGAGCAGGCCGATCAGCAGGTAGATGTGCCAGACCTCGGTGACCAGCGGCAGGGCCAGGACCACCAGACCGCGCACCGCGTCGAGGAGGAAGAGGAACGTTCTTCTGGGGAGCCGGTCGACGTACGCGGCGGCCAGCGGCGCGATGATCACGTACATGACCATCTTGATGGTCAGGGCGGTGCTGAGCACCACGCCGGCGCGCGGACCGGCGAGGTCGTAGGCGAGGAGTCCGAGGGCCACGGTCGTCAGACCGGTCCCGAAGAGGGCGATGACCTGGGCGCCGAAGAGTCGGCGGTAGTCGCGGAGGGCGAACAGGCGCATGGCGGGTTCCTTCCGTGTCCATGCGGCGGGGCACGGCCTCGCGGTGGCGGCGGCCGCGCCCCGCGGCTACAGGCGGGGCGGTTGCGACGGGACAAGGGAGTTCGTTCTTCCGTCCGTGGGGTCAGTGGTGGGCGTGGTGGGCGTGGTCGCCGTGCCCGCCGTGGTGCGCGTGGTGGTCGCCGTGCGCGGGCGCGGGCGTGGCGGTGGGGACCGTGAACTCGGCCGTGCGGACGACTCCGTCGTGCTGGAAGTCCAGGAAGAGGCGGTAGGTGCCGGCCGTGGGCGCGACCGCCATGAAGGAGATGTCGGGACCCGGCGCGGTGACGCCGTCGCCGGGCTCGCCCTCCGGGTGGACGTGGAGGTAGCCCAGGTCGCCGACGCGCAGGGCCACGAGGTGTCCGTACGCGGCCAGGTAGGGCTCCAGGTCGGTGACGGGGCGGTCGTCCCGGCTGACGGTGAGGGTCAGCTCGCTCGCCTCGCCGGGGACGAGCTCGCCCTTGAGCGCCACGGTGTACGCGCCGATCCGCGCGGTCCCGGTGGCCTCGGGCAGCGGCCGCGGGGCGTACGCCCCGGCGACCGCGGCGTCGATGCCCAGCGTCAGGGTCCCGTCGTGGCCGACCGGGTGGATGTCGGTGAAGAACCGCCAGTCCCCGGGCTCCAGGGCCAGCTCGGTGCTCCAGGTGCCGTGCTCGTCCCGGACCGGGTGCACGTGCTGGAACCCGGCCGTGTCCCGCCGGACGGCGATGAAGTGCAGCTCCTTCTCGTGCTCGGCGACGTACTCGGTCACCGGCTGTCCGTCGGGGCCGATCACCCGGAAGGTGACCGGCTGCACACCGGCGGTGAGGATCGCGGAGTCGAGGACGAGGGTGTAGCCGTCCGCCGAGACCGACAGTCCGCCGGGCTGCGCTCCCGCGTGCCCCGCGTGGCTGCCGTGCCCCGTGTGGCCGCCGTTGCCGCCGTGGTTGCCGTGCGCTCCGTGACCGCCGTGGGCCGCGTGGTCGGTGTGGCCGTGGCCGGCGTGCTCGTTCATGACGTCTCCCCTGGTGCGATGCGGATCCTGCCGTCGTCCGGTCAGGACGACGATCACAACCATATACCCCCGGGGGGTATTCCGGGGGATTTTCGGGAAGGGGATCTCCGGGAAGGAGATTTCCTACCCGTCCCGCCCCCGCCTGCCGAGGGCGTCCGCGAGGGCCGCGAAGGCGATCGCGTGCCCGCGCGCGTTGGCGTGGACGCGGTCGGCGGCGTAGATGCCGGGGTCGGCGGCGAGCGGGTGGTGGTGGGTGTCGACGTGGAGGCCGCCGAGGCTCCGCGTCAGGTCGGCGGTGACGGCGTCGAGCGTGTCGAAGCGGCGGGCCATGCCGTCGGCGTACTCCGGCGGGACCAGGCCCGAGCGGGCGAGGTCGAAGAGGCCGATCGTGACGACGACCGCGCCGCTCTCGGCCAACGGGGTGAGGAGCGAGGCCAGTTCGGCCCGCAGCGCGTCCGGGTCGACGTCGCGGAAGGCGTCGTTGCCGCCCGCGCTCACCAGGACCGCGTCCGGCTCGAACTCCAGGGCGGGGGCGAGCTGTCGCTCCCGGATCCCGGCGGCGAGCAGGTGGGGCTCGGCCAGGTTCACCGCGGCGAAGCCGGGGCGGGTGGCGGCGAGGGCGTCGACGAGACGGTCGGCGAACGACCGGTGGCGGTAGCCGGGGAGGGGGTCCATCACCCCGGCGGTGACGCTGTCGCCGAGCACGGCCAGCCGGTTCCACGGGAGCGGGCGGAGCAGCTCGGCGGCGGCGTCCGCGGGCAGGCAGTAGGGATCGGCGGATTCGGCGGGATCCGTGTGCGGATCCCGCGCGCCGGTCCCGTTCGGGTGGGCGGTCATCGCCGGTCTCCTTCGAGGACGTGCGGAGTGGACGCGGACGCGGGCGTGGGGCGCGGCGGGGGAGGGGGCGTGAGGCGCAGGGCGAGACCGCCGGCCGCGGCGGCCGCGTTGACGGCGGTGGCGAACCAGTACACGGCCGCGTACGGCTCCGCTCCCGCGCCCGAGACCTCCGCGATGATCACGGCCGTGGCGGCGATGCCGAGGCCGCCGCCGACCTGGCGGGCGGCCATGACCATGCCGGTCGCGGCGGCGAAGTGCCGGGGTGCGACGGAGAAGGCGGCGGCGCTGGAGATGCCGACGGTGGCCAGGCCGACGCCGACCCCCATCACCGCTCCGGCCGGCAGCCACAGCGTCCAGAAGCGCGGCTCGGTGTCGATCAGCAGGGCCAGGACGGCCGTCGAGGCGGCGATGAGGGTCGAGCCGCCGACCACCATCGTGCGCGGAGGGAGGGCGACCGGGAGCCGCCCGACGCCGACGCCGACGACGGCCGTGACGAGCGCCGCCGGGCTCATCGCGAGACCGGCCTCCAGGGCGGAGTAGCCCCAGGCGCCGGTCAGGAACAGCACGCCGAGCAGCATCGTGGTGAACAGCGCGGTGCCGTACGCGAAGGAGACGCCGCTCGCGACGGCGAACGGCCGGCCGCGGAGGAGGTCCAGGCGCAGCGCCGGGCTCCGGTGCCGGAGCGCCCGCAGCACGGTCGCCGTGCCCGAGAGGACGGTGACGGCGGCGGCGGTCAGCACCCGCGCCGACGACCAGCCGTGGTCCGGGCCCTGGGTCAGGGCGTAGACCGCCGAGCCGACGCCGAGGGCGAGGAGGAGGCCGCCCAGCAGGTCGGGCGCCCGCCCGGCGCGGGACTCGCCGGCGCGCCCCCGCCCGCCCCCCGGGCACCCCCCCCCCCCCCCCCCCCCCGGTGGGGGGGTGGGGGTTATAAAACAAAGGACAGCCCCGAGAGTGCAAAGTTTTTTTATAGGT
>NZ_JBHYKM010000202.1:0-7492 GCF_042741435.1 Streptomyces sp. NPDC058955
CGCACTATTGGGGGGGGTTTTTATCGGCGGTCCGGGCGGGGGGCCGGCCCGGGGGCCCCCCCCCCCCGGGGGCCCGTCCCCTTTTCCGTCGCGGCCTCAGCTCACGGTGGCCGTGTCCGAGGCGGCGGGGGTGCCGTCGAGGGTGGAGGAGGCGGAGTTGCTCGGGGCCTCGCCCCCCGTGGACGGGGCGGTGGTCGGCGGCGAGGTGGACGGGGTCGCCGGCGTCGTCGTCGGCGGCGCGGTGGTCGCGGGCGGCGAGGTCGTCGTCGGCGGCGTGGTGGTCGCGGGCGGCGGGGTCGTCGTCGTGGGCGAGGCCGGCGGCCGCGTCGTCGTCTGCTGCCCCGGCGGCGGGGTCGTCGGCGCGTCCGTCGTCCCCGTCCCGGTGCCCGGCGCGCTGGTCGCCGTCGGGTCCGGTGCGCCGGAGGTGCTGGTGGACGGCGAGCCCGTCGCCGTCGGGTCCGTGGCGGAGCCGGTCGGGGTCGTGCCCGGGGTGGTGGGGCCGGGCGAGCCGGAGGTGGTGGGGGTGCCGCTCCCGGTCGGGTCGCCGGGCTCGCCCTCCGCCGGGGCCCCGTCGTCGGTGTCCGGGAGGTCGCCGACGCCCTGGTCGGCGGTGGTGTCGGTGGTGACGGTGCCGGAGGTGGGCGTGTCGTCGTTGCCGGAGGTGGCGCCGAGGGTGACGACGGTGCCGAGGACGGCGACGAGGAGGACGCCGGCGCCGACGGCCGCGAGGTTGCGGCGGGTGCCGTCGAGGATGCCCGCCTTGAGGCTCCGGCGCGGCCCGTCCGCCGGGGCGGTGTCGGGGCGGGTGATCAGGGTGGGGCCCTGGTCCGCGAAGTCCGGGAAGGCCGGGAAGGCGGGCGGGGTGACGGCGGCGGCGCCGGTGGCGGGGACCGGCGGCAGCAGCTCGGTCGGCGGCTCGGCCGGCGCCGGAGCGGCGGCCCGGACGGCCGGCACGCCGCGCGGCGGGGAGTCGGTGCGGGACGCCGGCGGGGCCTGCGGCGGCTCCTGCCCGCGGCCGAGGTCGGCGACGAGGGCGAGCGCCCGGCGGCCGGCGACGGTGCCGCGCTTGTCGGCGAGGACGCCGCGCAGGCCGATGGACGCCTCCAGTTCGGCGCGGGCCCGGCCGAGGTTGCCGGCGCAGAGGGCGAGCACGCCGAGCTCGTGGTGGAAGTACGCCTCCTCGGCGACGTCCCCGGCGAGCCGGGCGGCCTCCTGGCCGGAGCGCAGGGCGCGCTCCCAGGCGCCCCAGTGGAGGCCGGCGGCGAAGGCGGGGGCCGCGGCCCGGGCGAGGGCGACGGCGGTGGCGCGGGGGTCGGCCCCGGCCTCGCCGGAGTCGCCCCCGGCCGCTCCCGCGATCCCGCCGTCGGCGGCGCCGCCCGGCACACCGCCGACGAGGGCGGCGAGGGCGGCGAGCAGGGCGTCGGACTCGGCGGCGGCCCGGTCGGGTCCGACCGAGGGGTGGCCGGCCCACCAGGCGTAGTGCTGGGCGGCGGTGTGGACCCGGTCGGCGGCGTCGAGGCCGTAGCCGTGGGCGAGGAGCTGGGTGAGGACGCCGCCGGCGAGCCGGTGGCGGGGGCCGACGGGGGTGAGCAGGCCGCAGGCGCGGAGCTCGCCGAGGGCCGCGTCGGCGTGGGTGTCGCCGACCAGCGCCGGGAGGTGGGCGTGGTGCGGGACCTCGCCGCCGAGGGCGACGGCGAAGCGGAGGGTGGTCTGGGCGGCGCGGCTGAGCCGGGAGGCGAGCAGCGCGGCGGGGGCGGCGCCCTCGCCGAGGCTGGGCAGCGGCACCTCGTGGAGCTCGACGTCGGGGTCCTCGTACGGGTCGGCGACGGGGGCGGCGGAGCCGGTGCCCGGTCCCGTGCCGGACGGGCCGAACGCCTCCTCCAGGGCGCCGAAGGCGTCGAACTCGGCGGGGGTGACGCGCAGCCGGTCGCGCTGCCGGAGCAGGGCGCCGGCCTGGACGAAGCGGAGCGGCAGGCCCTCGGACTCGAACCAGAGGTCGCCGGCCCAGTTGGCCTCCTCGTCGGTGAGGCGGCGGCCGACGGCGGCCTCCAGGAGGGCGAGGGAGGCGGCGCGGCCGAGGCCGGGGAGGGCGACCTCCTCGATCGGGGCGTCGGCGGAGGGGGCGGGGACGCCGGGGGCGGCGGCGAGGAGGAAGGCGCACTCGGGGGCGGCGGCGAGCAGCTCGTCGAGGGCGGCGCCACCGAACTCCAGGTCGTCCACGACGACGACGGCGCCGATGCCGGCGAGGTCGGCGCGGAGTCCGTCGCGGTCGGGCCGGTGGCGGGGGGCGTGCAGGACGGCGGTGCGGAGCTCGTGGAGGAGTTCGCCGGTGGTGCGGTGGTGGCCGGAGAGGCGGACGACGCCGTCGGGGGCGAGCGTGGCGCAGTCGTCGGCGACGGCGTCGAGGAGGGCGGTGCGGCCGGAGCCGTCGGGGCCGGTGAGGCGCGCGCTGCGGCCGCGGGTCAGGGTCTCGGTGAGCCGGGCGCGCTGCTCCTCGCGCTCCAGGAGGGGCAGCTCGGGGGCGGCGGGGCCGGGCGGCGCGGGCACGGTGGCGGCGCGGTCGGCCTCGGCCCGCTCCTCGGGGGTGCGGCGGCGGGCGGCGGGGGGTTCCTCGCCGGGCGGGCACGCCTCGATCTCGCTGCCGTCGACGGGGTTGACGGTGAGCAGCAGCCCGCCGGAGACGATCCGGGTGACGCGGGCGCGGGCGGGTGTCGCGGCGGCGCGCTCGGGCAGGGCGGCGGGCTGTGCGGGGCGGGCGTCCTCGGCCGCGGTGTCGTGACCGGACTCGTCCGGCCCCCGGTGTATCGGGTCCATGGTCAAAGCCCCCAAGAGCGGTGGTGCGGAGCCCGCCGGCTGGGTGTGTCGAAGGGGTGCGGGCGACCGAACCCTAGACGGTCGCGGGACGCCCGGGAACAGGCGGGGTGCCGTCGAGCCCAAGACGTCACGGTCTTGTGAGGATTGAGCGTGACGCCTGGTTCGCACAGGGGCTTCACAGGCGGTTCACCCGTGGGGCCGGTACGCGGACCGCCCGTTCAGACGCGGGGCAGCGACTCCAGGGCGAGGCCGCCCTCGATGGCGAGGATGCGGTGGAGGCGGGTGGCGACGAGGAGCCGCTGCATCTGGGGCGGCACCCCGCGCAGGACGAGCCGGCGGCCGCAGCGGCCGGCCCGTCGGTGGGCGCCCATGATCACGCCGAGTCCGGTCGCGTCCCAGGAGTCGAGCCCGGTCAGGTCGAGCACCAGGTCGCCGACGCCGTCGTCGACGGCCGAGTGCAGGACCGTACGGGCGTCCGCCGCGCTGCGGACGTCGAGGCGGCCCCCGACGACCAGCTCGACGTGGTCGCCCCTGATGTGCATAGTCGCTCCCCGGGAAATGCTCCGTCTTCGCAACAACTGACTGCTGCCTCGGCAGATACGTTGCGCCTTGTCAGCAAACCGATACCGAAATTCACCCCGCCGAGTGATGCGGGATGGCGTACTGCGCTCAGTACGTGTAGAAGCCCTGCCCGCTCTTGCGGCCGATGTCACCCGCGTCCACCATCCGGCGCATCAGCTCCGGCGGCGCGAACTTCTCGTCCTGGGACTCGGTGTAGATGTTGTTCGCCGCGTTCACCAGGATGTCGATGCCGGTGAGGTCGGCGGTGGCGAGCGGGCCCATGGCGTGGCCGAAGCCCAGCTTGCAGGCGATGTCGATGTCCTCGGCGGTGGCGACGCCCGACTCGTGGAGCTTGGCGGCCTCGACGACGAGGGCGGAGATCAGGCGGGTGGTGACGAAGCCGGCGACGTCGCGGTTGACGACGATGCAGGTCTTGCCGACGGACTCGGCGAACGCGCGGGCGGTGGCGAGGGTCTCGTCGCTCGTCTTGTAGCCGCGGACGAGCTCGACGAGCTGCATCATCGGGACGGGCGAGAAGAAGTGGACGCCGACGACGGCCTCGGGGCGCTCGGTCACCGCGGCGATCTTGGTGATCGGGATCGCGGAGGTGTTGGAGGCGAGGACGGCGCCGTCCTTGGCGATCTTGTCGAGCGAGCGGAAGATCTCGTGCTTGACGTCGAGGTTCTCGAAGACGGCCTCGACCACGACGTCCGCGTCGGCGACGGCGTCGAGTTCGGTGGTGGCGGTGATCCGGCCGAGCGCCGCCTCGGCGTCCTCGGCGGTGAGCCGGCCCTTGGCGACGAACTTGTCGTACGACGCCTTGATGCCGTCGGTGCCGCGGGTCAGGGCGGCGTCGGTGACGTCGCGCAGGACGACGTCCCAGCCGGCCTGGGCCGAGACCTGAGCGATGCCGGATCCCATGAGTCCGGCCCCGATGACGGCGAGCTTCCCAGCCACGAATTCCACCCCTCAACACCTGTTCACTTCTGGCTCTCCGGCGGAGATTAGCGGGCCCGGGGCGCCATGTGACCGCGAAGTAATGCGCGTCACGCTCTCTTTGACGGACGTCACACTCGCGACAGGCCCGGGGAGGCCCTTCAGGCCCGTACGGCGTACGTCAGGACCTTCTCGCTCAGCAGCTCCTCGATCTCGTCGAGGAGGACGAGGGCCTCACGGGAGACGGTGGTCGCCTTGCGTCCGGCGGTCATCGCGTCACTGATGAACTCGACGACGGCGCCCTGGATCCAGGCGATCTGCCCGCCGACGAGCAGCGGCATCGGGTCGTCTGGTCCGGCGCCGACCTCCTCGCGCAGGGCGGCGACGGTGGTCCGGCGGACCTCCTGCTGGAGGGCCATGAGCCGGGCCTGGAGGGTGGGGGCCTCGTCGATCACCCGCATGAAGTCGGCGTAGCCGTCCATGAGTCCGTAGGCGGGCGAGACGGCGGTGACGTGGCCGCGGATCTCGCGGAGCACGGCCCGGGCGGCGGACTCCCCCGCGTCGCGGCCGCGGATCATCCGGGCGAGGCGGTGGGTGATGCCCTCCATCCGGTCGAGGAAGAGGTCCTCCTTGGCCGGGAAGTAGTTGTAGACGGTGTTGACGGAGACGTCGGCGGCCTCCGCGATCTCCGCCACCGTCACGGCCTGGAAGCCGCGCTCCAGGAAGAGCCCGGTCGCGATGTCCGAGATCCGCTGTTTCGTCTGGCGCTTCTTGCGCTCCCTGAGCCCTTCACCCATGGCGCCATCCTAGGCCGCCTGAAATTTTGGTGGCATTGCAAAATTTCACTGACTCTGTTTTTGTAGTCACCATGCCCATCATCAGCACGGCCGGGCTCGCCCGGACCTTCCCGACCAGGAACGGCCCCGTGGAGGCCGTCCGAGGCATCGACCTGACCGTCCGGCCCGGCGAGATCCTCGGCCTCCTCGGCCCCAACGGCGCCGGAAAGACGACCACCCTCCGCATGCTCACCACGCTCCTCCCGCCCACCGGCGGCGCGGCCACCATCGCCGGCCACGACCTCGTCCGGGACCCCGCCGCCGTCCGCCGGCGCATCGGCTACGTCGCCCAGGAGGGCGGCCTCGACCCGCAGGAGACCGTCCGCGCCGAACTCGTCATGCAGGGCAGGCTCTACGGCCTGGACCGGGCGTCCGCGGCGGCCCGCGCCGCCGAGCTCGCCGCCGACCTCGGCCTCACCGAGCTCCTCGACCGGAGGACCCCGGCGCTCTCCGGCGGCCAGCGCCGCCGGCTCGACCTCGCCATGGGGCTCGTCCACCACCCGGAGGTCCTCTTCCTCGACGAGCCGACCACCGGTCTCGACCCGGGCAGCCGCGCCGACCTGTGGGCCCTCGTCCGGCGGCTGCGGGACGAGCACGGCACCACCGTCGTCCTCACCACCCACTACCTCGACGAGGCCGACGCGCTCGCCGACCGGCTCGTCGTCGTCGACCGGGGCACGGTCGTCGCCGAGGGCACCCCCGCCGGCCTCAAGGCCGCCCACGGCGCGGCCACCCTCCAGGACGCGTTCCTCGCCATCACCGGGCGCGGCCCGGCCCCGACCGAGCCCTCGCTCGCCGCCCTCTAGGACCCCTCATGCTGCTGCGCGACACCGCGCTCGTCTTCGGGCGCTACGCCCGCCAGACCCTCCGCTCCCCGTTCCAGATCTTCTTCGGCGCCCTGATGCCGCTGCTCTACCTGCTCTTCTTCGGACCGCTGCTCACCGGTCTGCCGCTCGGCCGCGAGGGCGACTCCTGGCAGATCCTCGTCCCCGGCCTGCTGCTCCAGCTCGGCCTCTTCGGCGCCTCGTTCGCCGGCTTCTCGATCATCATGGAGAAGAACTGGGGCGTGCTCGACCGGATGCGGGTCACCCCCGTCAGCCGGCTCGCCCTGCTCCTCGGCCGGATCCTGCGGGACGCCGCGCTCTTCGTCCTCCAGGCGGTGCTGCTCGTCGTGGTGGCGGTCCCGATGGGGCTCCGGGCCCCGGTCGGCGGGATCGTGATCGGCTTCGGCTTCGTGGCGCTGCTCTCCGGGTCGCTGGCCTCGCTCTCGTACGCCCTGGCCCTGAAACTGCCCAGCCCGCAGGAGTTCGGCCCCGCGATCAACACGCTCGCCATGCCGTCGATGCTGCTCTCCGGGCTGATGCTGCCGATGGCCCTCGCCCCCGGCTGGCTGGACGCGGTCTCGCACCTGATGCCGTTCCGCTATCTGGTGGACGCGGTGCGGGAGGCGTACATCGGCCACTACACGACCCCGGCCATGCTGTACGGGGTGCTGGTCGCCGTCGCCCTGACGGCGGTCTCCGTGACGGTCGGCACACGGACGTTCCGCAGCGCCGGAGCGTAACTAGGCTGGTCCCATGGTCAATCTGACGCGCATCTACACCCGCACCGGCGACCAGGGCACGACGGCCCTGGGCGACATGAGCCGCACCGCCAAGACCGATCTGCGGATCGCGGCCTACGCCGACGCCAACGAGGCCAACGCCGTCATCGGCACCGCCCTCGCGCTCGGCCGGCTCGACGAGGACGTGGTGAAGGTCCTCGTCCGGGTCCAGAACGACCTGTTCGACGTGGGCGCGGACCTCGCCACCCCGGTCGTCGAGAACCCGGAGTACCCGCCGCTGCGGGTGGAGCAGTCGTACGTCGACAAGCTGGAGGCGGACTGCGACCGCTTCCTGGAGGAGCTGGACAAGCTGCGCTCCTTCATCCTGCCCGGCGGCACGCCCGGCGCGGCGCTGCTGCACCAGGCGTGCACGGTGGTCCGGCGGGCCGAGCGCTCGACCTGGGCCGCCCTGGAGGTGCACGGCGAGACGATGAACCCGCTCACGGCCACGTACCTCAACCGGCTGTCAGACCTGCTCTTCATCCTGGCGAGGACCGCGAACCGCGAGGTCGGGGACGTGCTCTGGGTGCCGGGCGGCGACCGCTGAGGTCTTCGCAGCGGCGTCCTCCCCGGCTTCCGGGGCCTTCTTCGGCCAGATCGCGTAGCTGAGCGCGATCAGGCCGTGGATGCCGACCGCCCGCCACACGGCGCCGATGGTGGAGCGCAGCCCCGAGGTGTCGCCGGCGTCCCCGACGTAGGCGATCGCGGCGAGCAGCAGGGCGGAGGCGACGGCGCCGGCGAC
>NZ_JBHYKM010000203.1:0-6226 GCF_042741435.1 Streptomyces sp. NPDC058955
CGAGGTCGCATCCGCGCGCAGCCCGCCCGCGGGCGGCGCGGGGGGGGGGCGCCGCCCGGGGGGGGGTCGGGGTGCGGGGGGCGGGGTCCCCCCGGCGGCCCCCGCCCCGCCGCGGGCGCCCCCGAGTCCGCCGGGGCGCCGGGCGCGGCCTCCGCCTCGCGGCCGCCCGCGAGCCGCCGCGCCCAGGCGCCGAGCCCGCGCCGGCCGGTCCTGCGGGTCGCCGGGTCGGTGCTCTCGGACGCCGTACGGACCCGGCTGTGCGGCTCGCCGCCGTCACCGCCCTCGGGCTCGCGCGCCCGCGCGTGCCCGGCGTCCGGCCATGCCTCGGCCAGCGGTACGCCCTGCGCCGAGCCGTGCGTCTCGGGGCCCTGGCCGGTCCAGGAGGACGACGGGCCGGGCGCGCGGGCCGGTCCCGCGCCGTCCGCGTCCGGCTCGGGGAGGCGGCCGGGCCACGCGCCGCCGTCCGCGTCCGCGGGCGGGGTGGCCTCCGGCAGGGGCACCCGGAGGTGGCCCTCGCCGTCGGGGGCGGTGGGCAGCGTCCCGGCGTCCGCCGCGGTGGCGTCGGGGACGGTGAGCCGCAGGGTGGACTCGCCGAGCCGGAGCAGCGCCCCGGGGCGCAGCCGGACCGGGCGGTCGCCGACGGGCGCGCCGTCGAGCGTGGTGCCGTTGGTGGAGCCGAGGTCGGCCACGGTGACCCGGCCGTCCGCGGCGACGGTCACCGTGCAGTGGGAGCGGGAGACGTCCGGGTCGTCCAGCGGCACGTCCGCCTCCACGGACCGGCCGACGCGGATCGCCCCGCCGTGCAGCAGGTGCACCCCGCCCGCGTCCGGGCCGGCGACCACGTGCAGCCGGGCGGCGGAGGAGGCGGTGGCGGCGAGGTCGGCCCGGTCGTCCGGATCGGGGGCGTGCAGCGCCAGGACCGCGCCGTCGACCAGCGGCGGCTCGCCCAGCACGCAGCGGCGGGCGTCCAGCCGCTCAGCGCCCGCGTACAGCACGGGCGTGCCGGTGCCGGCCGCGTCGGGGCCGGTGACGGCGGTGGCGAGATTCGAGGCCACGGCGGACAGCGACGTGCCCGCGGGGGCCGTGACGAGCACGTCGCAGGCGCGCCCGGCGCCGTGGCCGGCGTGCGGCGCGAGGACGGTCAGCCGGATCTGCATCGCCGTCAGCGGTCCCTTCTGCGCGACATGCCCGGCAGGGGACCGCCCCGTGTCTCCCCCCACCCGGCACGGACGCGTCGCCCGGTACAGGTCGGCACGGCGCGGGGGCTCCCGACCCCACCGATGCGACGTGCTGGAGGCATCCTCGCACCTGCCGCCGACAGCCCGCCGCCGGGTCACCCCGAAGTGATCTTGAACGGTCGTCCGGAGCCGCCGGGTGTGACGCGAAAACGCCAGGTCGCCCCCGGCCGCAGGGCCGGTGCGGCAACCATCCCGGCCGGAGGAGCGTCTTCTTCCGGACAAGTTGGGACGGAATCCGGGTGGGGTTCCGGCCGTGATCACCGAGGGGGCGGACCGTCGCCCCCGGCCCGGCTCGTTCGAACGCGCCAGCGGGAATCGGCCTGTGGACGACCGGGCTGTGACCCGTTCGGCGGCACTAGAGTGGGTCGGACACCCGGACGGGTCACAACAGAGAACAAGAGGACCTCCGGGGCCCCGGCCCGGCTCGCACCGGGCGAGGACCGGCCACCCAGGACCACGATCAGCAGGGAGCGCGTGACGTGCGGCCAATCGGCAGCAAGTACCTGCTCGAGGAGCCGCTCGGCCGCGGCGCCACGGGCACCGTCTGGCGAGCCCGCCAGCGGGAGACGGCGGGCGCCGAGGCGGCCGTGCCCGGCCAGCCCGGCGAGACCGTCGCGATCAAGGTCCTCAAGGAGGAGCTGGCCAACGACGCGGACATCGTGATGCGCTTCCTGCGCGAGCGGTCCGTCCTCCTGCGGCTCACGCACCCGAACATCGTGCGCACCCGCGACCTGGTCGTCGAGGGCGACGTCCTCGCCCTGGTCATGGACCTCGTCGAGGGCCCCGACCTGCACCGCTACCTCCGGGAGAACGGCCCGCTCACCCCGGTCGCCGCCGCCCTGCTCACCGCGCAGATCGCCGACGCGCTCGCCGCCAGCCACGCCGACGGGGTCGTCCACCGCGACCTCAAGCCGGCCAACGTGCTGGTGGCCGAGCGGGACGGCGCCATGCACCCGATGCTGACCGACTTCGGCATCGCGCGCCTCGCCGACTCCCCGGGCCTCACCCGCACCCACGAGTTCGTCGGCACGCCCGCGTACGTGGCGCCGGAGTCCGCCGAGGGCCGCCCGCAGACCTCCGCCGTCGACATCTACGGCGCCGGCATCCTCCTGTACGAGCTGGTCACCGGCCGTCCGCCGTTCGCCGGCGGCACCGCCCTCGAAGTCCTCCACATGCACCTCAGCGAGGAGCCCCGGCGCCCCTCCACCGTGCCCGCGCCCCTGTGGACGGTCATCGAGCGCTGCCTGAGCAAGGACCCGGGCCGCCGGCCCAGTGCCGTCAACCTGGCGCGCGGCCTGCGCACGGTCGCCGCCGGCATCGGCGTCCACTCCTCGCCCGCCCAGATCGAGGCCGCCGAGGGCGTCGGCGCCCTGCTCGCCCCGGACCCCGACCCGGCGCAGGTCCCGGCGACCCCCGGTGCCGCCGACCCGACGCAGGTGCTGCCAGCCGGTTCCGGCGAGCGGTTCGACCCGGCCGCCGCCACCAGCGTGCTGCCCACCGGCGGACCGGCCGGCTCCGGCGACCCCACCACGGTGCTGCCGGCCGGCGCCCCCGCGGGCGCGGCGGACCCGACGGCCGTCATGCCCGCCATGCCGGCGAACCCGCCGGCGGAGGACCCGCACCCCTGGCAGACCCAGCTCCGCGCCGCCCGGGACCGCAACGAGCAGACCCAGGTGCAGTACCTGGACCCCAGCGAGGACCCGCTGCGCCGCCGCCCCGCGCGCCGTCCGCAGCAGCCGCCGCAGGCCCCGCCGTACCAGCAGGGCCCGCCGCCGCAGCAGTACCAGCAGCAGCCCCCGCCCTACCAGCAGCCGCAGCAGCCCCCGTACCAGCAGCAGCGCCCCGCGCCGCAGCAGCAGTACCGGCAGCCGCAGCAGCCCGCCCCGCAGCAGTACGCGCCCCCGCAGCCCCAGCAGCAGCAGTACGCGCCGCCGCAGCAGCCCCAGCAGCCGCAGCCGCCCGCCCCGCGCGAGCCGCGTCCGCCGCGCCAGCGCAGCGCCAACCCGGTACGGATCCCCGGCCTCGGCTGCCTCAAGGGCTGCCTGGTCATGATCGTCCTCTTCGTGGTGGCCGGGTGGCTCGTCTGGGAGCTCACGCCGCTCCAGGACTGGATCGCCCAGGGCAAGGGCTACTGGGAGGCCATCGGCGACGGCATCGCCACCGTCAGCGACTGGATCTCCACCATCGGGGACGCCACCGGATCCAGCGGATCGGGCGGCACCGGCCAGTAGCCGCCGTCCCTCCCCGGGAGCGGCACACAGGGCAGTACGACCGCCGGAACGCGGTCGTACTGCCGATTTATCGACTTCCGAGGGGTGATTTCGCTCCGGAAGTGACGTCCGGCGGCCCGGGACGCGTAACTTTGACGCGAACCGCAGCCGCTGAGGGAGCAGTCTTGGCACGGAACATCGGCAGCCGCTACACCGCCCACCAGATCCTCGGGCGGGGCAGCGCCGGAACGGTGTGGCTCGGCGAGGGGCCCGAAGGCCCCGTCGCCGTCAAACTGCTGCGCGAGGACCTGGCCTCCGACCAGGAACTCGTCGGCCGCTTCGTGCAGGAGCGGACAGCCCTGCTCGGACTCGACCACCCGCGCGTGGTCAAGGTCCGCGACCTCGTCGTCGACGGCAACGACCTCGCCCTCGTCATGGACCTGGTCCGCGGCACCGACCTGCGCACCCGCCTCGACCGCGAGCGCCGGCTCGCGCCCGAGGCCGCCGTCGCGATCATCCGCGACGTCGCCGAGGGCCTGGCCGCCGCCCACGCGGCCGGCGTCGTGCACCGGGACGTCAAGCCGGAGAACATCCTCCTCGACATGGAGGGCCCGCTCGGCCCCGGCGGCGCCCACCCCGCCCTCCTCACCGACTTCGGCGTCGCCAAGCTCATCGACACCCCCGGCCGCACCAAGGCCACCCGGATCATCGGCACCCCCGACTACCTCGCCCCCGAGATCGTCGAGGGCCTGCCGCCCCGCGCCGCCGTCGACATCTACGCCCTCGCCACCGTCCTGTACGAGCTGCTCGCCGGCTTCACCCCGTTCGGCGGCGGCCACCCCGGCGCGGTCCTGCGTCGGCACGTCACCGAGACCGTCGTCCCGCTGCCCGGCATCCCCGAGGAGCTGTGGCAGCTGCTCGTCCAGTGCCTCGCCAAGGCCCCCGCCTCCCGGCTGCGAGCCTCCGAGCTGGCCGCCCGCCTCGCCGACGTCCTGCCGCTGCTCAAGGGCATCCCGCCGCTGGACGTGGACGAGCCCGACGCCGAACCGGCGGCCCCGGAGCCGTACGAGGACCCGGCCCACGCGACCTCCACCGGCGCCGACGCCGGCCGCCGCCGCGCCGCCGTCCCGCTGGTGCCCGGCGCCTCCGCCGACTCGCACCGCGACACCCACACCTCCATGCGCGTGCCCGGCCCCGAGGAGCTGTCCGGCGGCCCGCACGGCACCGCGCGCGCCCCGCGCCCGGCCGGCGCCCGCCGGCCCGGCTCGGCGCGCAACCGGTCCGGGGCCGTCCGCAAGCGCCGGATCGCCCTCGGCATCGCGGCCGCCGTGGCCGCGGGAGCGCTCGGCGTCGGCGGCTATCTGGCGGTCGCCGGGGACGGCGGGACCGCGCCCCAGGACTCCCGGCCGTCCTCGCAGCCGGCGCAGCCGTAGCACCGGTTGTCCACAGGCCGGACGGCCGTAGGTTCGGCTCCCGGCCCGGAGCCGTTACGCTGGACGCGTGGCAGTCGTCGATGTATCCGAAGAGCTGAAGTCCCTCTCCTCGACCATGGGGTCGATCGAGGCCGTCCTGGACCTCGACAAGCTGAGGGCAGACATCGCCGTGCTCGAAGAGCAGGCCGCGGCCCCGTCCCTGTGGGACGACCCGGAGGCGGCGCAGAAGATCACGAGCAAGCTTTCCCACCTCCAGGCCGAGGTCCGCAAGGCCGAGGCGCTGCGCGGCCGCATCGACGACCTCGGTGTGCTCTTCGACCTCGCCGAGGAGATGGACGACGCGGACACCCGCGCCGAGGCCGAGGCCGAGCTCACCGCCGTGCGCAAGGCGCTCGACGAGATGGAGGTCCGGACCCTCCTCTCCGGCGAGTACGACGAGCGCGAGGCGCTGGTCAACATCCGCGCCGAGGCCGGAGGCGTCGACGCCTCCGACTTCGCCGAGCGGCTGCAGCGCATGTACCTGCGCTGGGCCGAGCGCCACGGCTATTCGACCGAGATCTACGAGACCTCGTACGCGGAAGAGGCCGGCATCAAGTCGACCACCTTCGTCGTCAAGGCCCCGTACGCCTACGGCACCCTCTCCGTCGAACAGGGCACCCACCGCCTGGTGCGCATCTCGCCCTTCGACAACCAGGGCCGCCGCCAGACCTCCTTCGCGGGCGTCGAGATCCTCCCCGTCGTCGAGTCCTCGGACCACGTCGAGATCGAGGAGTCGGACCTCCGCGTCGACGTGTACCGCGCCTCGGGCCCCGGCGGCCAGGGCGTCAACACCACCGACTCGGCCGTGCGCATCACGCACCTCCCGACCGGCATCGTGGTCTCCTGCCAGAACGAGCGCTCGCAGATCCAGAACAAGGCGAGCGCCATGAACGTCCTCCAGGCCAAGCTCCTGGAGCGCCAGCGCCAGGAGGAGCGCGCCAAGATGGACGCCCTCAAGGACAGCGGCAGCTCCTGGGGCAACCAGATGCGGTCGTACGTCCTCCACCCGTACCAGATGGTCAAGGACCTGCGGACGGAGTTCGAGGTCGGCAACCCGCAGTCCGTCCTGGACGGCGAGATCGACGGCTTCCTGGAGGCCGGCATCCGCTGGCGCAAGCAGCAGGAGCAGACGAAGTAACCCCCGCAGCGTTCCCGTCCGGGCCCCGCACCACGTGGGGCGGGGCCCCGCGCGGTGACCCGCCGGTGGCCGGTGCAAACGGGTGGGGGGGGGGGGGGGGGCGTTATTCATTTGGGGTTGGTGCTTGCGGTTTTTTGTCGGGGGGGGGGGCTTCCCGATAGACACCCC
>NZ_JBHYKM010000203.1:6236-7224 GCF_042741435.1 Streptomyces sp. NPDC058955
GCCCGTCCGGGCCGGCCTTGCCGGGGGCCTCGGGGCCGCCGGCCCCGGGCGGCCCCACCACCCCCCCCAACACCACCACCCCCCCCCGGGGCCCCGGCGCGCCCCCCCCCCTTGGGGGGGGGGCCCCCGGCGCGTTCA
Organism: Streptomyces sp. NPDC058955; assembly: GCF_042741435.1. Taxonomy (NCBI): domain Bacteria; kingdom Bacillati; phylum Actinomycetota; class Actinomycetes; order Kitasatosporales; family Streptomycetaceae; genus Streptomyces; species Streptomyces sp. NPDC058955. The sequence continues at coordinate 6,375 of NZ_JBHYKM010000203.1, forward strand.
CCGGACGTTCGCCGGTGCAAGCGGTTCGTGGGCGAGTGGGGAGCTTTGTCGACAAGGGAACTGCCGCCCCGAACCCCGTAGTTCCGGGTTTACGTCACAGTTGCATCGTCACATGCGGCCCAACTGGTGATCTTTCGGGCATCGCACGCGCAACGGCCTTGACGCTGCATCGGAAACTCGGAAGGGTGGCTGGATGGCATGCGCATATCTGGGGCGCGTGTGAACGGGGGCAGGTCCAGTAACCATGACGCTTCCCGTGCCCGGGGCCCCTGGCGCTGCCCCATGACGAGATGAAGCTACTGGGGGTAGCAACCAGATGACCAACAAGACGCGAGTCCGCCTGGCGCGAGTCGCGGCCGGTGCCGTGATCATCGCCGGTGCGTCCCTGACCGCGGCGGGTGCCGCGCAGGCTGTCGGCGGCAACGACTCCACCGCGACCCTGGAAGTCACCGTCGGCGCGCTCGGCGACAGCGACGGCAACACCAGCATCGGCGACATCGAGGGCGGTGACAACGGCGGCGCTGACGGCGGTGCCGCTGATGGCGGTGCTGCCGATGGTGGTGCCGCTGATGGCGGTGCGGCTGACGGTGGTGCCGCTGACGGTGGTGCGGCCGATGGTGGTGCGGCTGACGGTGGCGCCGCCGACGGCGGTGCGGCCGACGGTGGCGCCGCTGATGGTGGTGCGGCTGACGGTGGCGCTGCCGATGGTGGTGCGGCCGACGGTGGCGCTGCCGATGGTGGTGCGGCTGATGGCGGTGCTGCCGATGGTGGTGCCGCTGAAGGCGGTGCGGCAGACGGTGGTGCCGCAGACGGAGGTGCGGCCGAAGGAGGTGCGGCTGCCGGTGGCGCC
>NZ_JBHYKM010000204.1:0-6889 GCF_042741435.1 Streptomyces sp. NPDC058955
GTACGCGGAGGCGTACCGCCCCCTTCGGCGTACCCGGCACCGGATCACCGCGACCGCCGGCCGACGCGCGGCCGGCGTCCGGTCGGCGTCCGGTCGACGTCCGGTCGGCGTCCGGTCGACGTCCGGTCGGCGTCCGGTCGACGTCCGGTCGGCACCCGATCCGCATCCGGTCGGCGCCCGATCCGCATCCGAGCGGCGTCCGACAGGCGCCCGATCGACGTCCGGTCACCGTACGCGCTCCAAGTCCCTTCCCCTCAGGGCGTTTTCACGCCAGCCCCTCCCAACTCCCGGGCCTCGGAGGTACGTTCGAAAGTGAGGGGTTTCGGCCGATCGCGGGGGCGGCCACCCGCCCTGCCACCACCCCGCTTCCGTCACGCTCCGTGATCACGGGAGGGAGGCGCCAAGGAGGGCCGAGGCTTGACATCCGTCCGCTCAGATCGGGCGCCCCGTCCGATATCCGGAGAGGAGACAAAGTCCCCCGTCAGTACCAAGATTCACTCAAGCCCCTTAGCGGAACTGGGCGTTCTCAGTATGTGAACACCTTGTTACACGCCGCTATGCCCGGTTTTGGACGGACCTCTCAGCCCCGCTCACCCCGTCGGCATAACAAGACAGTCACATCCTTCACTCGCCGCTCCCCGACCCTCCCCACCTGCGCTTAGAGTCACGGCCAGTCACCGCGCCACTGGGCGCGACCTACTGCACGGCCTCGTATCAGCACTCAGTACGGCCCGGCAATCACCAACGGCACCTCTTGCTCCGCAGCTCCACGGCACCGCCTCGGCAGAGGGGGCCGCGCCAGGGAAAGGACCCTTCGTGCGAAACCGTTCGTTGCTCATACTCACCACCGCGGTCACCGCGGGAGCACTCACCCTCACCGCCTGCGGTTCGCGCGACGACAAGGGCGGCGACGGCTCCAACGCGGGCGGCGGCATCACCGTCACCATCGGTCTGGACGCCCCGCTCACGGGCGAGCTGACCGCCCTCGGCCTCGGCATCAAGAACTCGGCCGACCTCGCGGTCAACACGGCCAACAAGAAGGAGTACGTCAAGGGCGTCACCTTCAAGCTGGTCGCCCTGGACGACCAGGCCCAGCCGTCCTCCGGCCAGCAGAACGCCACCAAGCTGGTCGCCGACAAGACCGTCCTCGGCGTCGTCGGCCCGCTGAACTCCGGCGTCGCCGAGTCCATGCAGAAGGTCTTCGACGACGCGAAGCTGGTCCAGGTCTCCCCGGCCAACACCAACCCGTCCCTGTCCCAGGGCCCGAACTGGGCCTCCGGCGACAAGAAGCGCGGCTACAAGACGTACTTCCGTACCGCCACCACCGACGCCATCCAGGGCCCGTTCGCCGCCCAGTACGTCTTCAAGGACGCCAAGAAGACCAAGGCGTTCATCATCGACGACAAGAAGACCTACGGCGCCGGCCTCGCGGGCACCTTCAAGGGCGAGTTCGAGAAGCTCGGCGGCAAGGTCGTCGGCACCCAGCACATCGACCCGGACACCAAGGACTTCTCCGCGGTCGCCACCCAGGTCAAGAGCTCCGGCGCGGACGTCGTCTACTACGGTGGCGAGTACCCGGCCGCCGGCCCGCTGGCCAAGCAGATCAAGGAAGCCGGCGCCAAGGTCACCGTCGTCGGCGGCGACGCGCTGTTCTCCCCCGAGTACGTCAAGCTCGCGGGTGCCGCCGCGGCCGAGGGCGACATCGCCACCTCCGTCGGCGCCCCCATCGAGTCCCTCAACTCCGCCAAGGAGTTCCTGGCCAACTACAAGGCCGCGAACTACAAGGAGGCCTTCGAGGCCTACGGCGGCTACTCCTACGACTCGACCTGGGCCATCATCGAGGCCGTCAAGAAGGTCGTCGACGGCAACGGCGGCAAGCTCCCGGACGACGCCCGCGCCAAGATCACCGAGGCCGTCCAGGGCGTCTCCTTCGAGGGCGTGACCGGCTCCGTCTCCTTCGACGAGTTCGGTGACACCACCAACAAGCAGCTCACCGTCTACCAGGTCACGGGCGGCGCCCACAAGCCGGTCAAGTCCGGCACCTTCGGCGGCTGATCCTCAGCACCACCCCACTCAGCACCACTCAGCACCACCTTTCACCGCGCGGGGGGCCGCACACCACAGGCACCCCGCGCGGTGTCATATCCGTCGAAAGTCTCGGAGGACAATGCGGTGAACGAACTGCCGCAGCAGCTGGTCAACGGCCTGCTACTGGGATCCATGTACGGGCTGGTCGCCGTCGGCTACACGATGGTCTACGGCATCGTCCAGCTCATCAACTTCGCCCACGGCGAGATCTTCATGACCGGCGGCTTCGGGGCCCTGACGGTCTGGCTCATCCTGCCCGGCGGCACCAGCATGTGGGTCGCCCTGCCCCTCATGATCATCGGTGCCGTGATCGTCGCGACGGCGATAGCCGTCGGAGCGGAACGGTTCGCCTACCGACCGCTCCGTGGCGGCCCGCGGCTCGCACCGCTCATCACGGCCATCGGCCTCTCGCTCGCCCTGCAGTACGCCGTCTGGGTCTGGTACCCGGAGGCCAAGTCCGCCCGGACCTTCCCGCAGATCCCCGGCGGCCCGATCGAACTGGGCCCGGTCACCATCCAGACCGGTGACATCTTCCTCGTGATCGCCGCCCCGATCTGCATGGCCTTCCTCGCCTTCTTCGTCATGCGCACCCGCACCGGACGCGGCATGCAGGCCACCGCGCAGGACCCGGACACCGCGAAGCTCATGGGCGTCAACACCGACCGCATCATCGTGATCGCGTTCGCCCTCGGCGCCGTCTTCGCCGCCGTCGGCGCCGTCGCCTACGGCCTCAAGTACGGCGTCGTCGACTACAAGATGGGCTTCCTCCTCGGACTCAAGGCGTTCACCGCCGCCGTCCTCGGCGGCATCGGCAACATCTACGGCGCCATGATCGGCGGCCTCGTCCTCGGCGTCGCCGAGACCATGGCGACCGCCTACGTCGACCAGATCCCCGGTATGGAGCAGCTCGGCGGCCAGTCCTGGGCCAACGTCTGGGCCTTCGTACTCCTCATCGTCGTCCTCCTCGCCAGGCCCCAGGGCCTGCTCGGCGAGCGCGTCGCGGACAGGGCGTGAGCACCATGACCACCATCTCCGAGAACCCCCAGGCCCCCGCCGCCGAGAAGGCCGTGAAGACCGCCGACCGTGGTCTGATCCGCCTCTTCCCGGAGGGGATCGCCCGCGCCGTCGTCCTCGGCGGCTCCCTCCTCACCATCGCGAGCTGTTTCCTCGCCTGGACCTGGGACCCCAGCTTCCCGGGCGACCTCACCGTCTACGGATACCCGGCCGGCCTCCAGCTCCAGGTCCTCCTGCTCGGCGCCCTCACCACCCTCTTCGCCCTCTCCTCGTACGGCATCAAGGGGTTGCGCTGGCTGACCCCCGCCGGCGCCGACGGCGCGATCCGCTTCGCCGCGCTCGCCACCTTCGCCACCACCCGGTTCACGGTCGACGCGATCAGCATCGAGCTCGGCGGCATGGTCAACCTGGAGCCCGGCGGCGTGATCGTCGCCGTCAGCACCCTGGTCACCCTCCTGGCCGCCCTGTCGCTGCCCTTCAAGCGCCCGGAAGTGCAGCCGGTCGACCCGGAGGACACCTTCTGGGACCGGACCATGCAGCGCCGGCGCAACAAGTGGGCCGTCACCAAGGCCGCCTTCTCCGCCCCGAACCCGGTGCGCAAGCTCCCCCCGCTGCCGTCCGCCGTCGAGATCCTGATCATCGCGGTCGTCCTCGGCCTCGCGCTCGGCGTCTTCACGTACGGCATCGGCACCGAGTACGACGAGCTGTTCCTCGGCTTCCTCATCACGGCCGGCCTCGGCTTCGCCGCGATCAGCGCCTCCGGTCTGCTCAAGCAGGCCACCCAGCTCACCTCGAAGCACCAGAACCTGTCGATCGCGGGCGCCTTCATCGCCGCGGCGCTGTTCCCCTTCACCCAGACCGACGACCAGTACGCGACGCTCGGCGTCTACATCCTGATCTTCGCCACGGTCGCCCTGGGCCTGAACATCGTCGTCGGCCTCGCCGGTCTGCTCGACCTCGGCTACGTCGCCTTCCTCGGCGTCGGCGCCTACGCGGCGGCACTCGTCTCCGGCGCCCCGACCTCCCCGTTCGGCGTGCACTTCCCCTTCTGGGCGGCCATCCTGGTCGGCGCCGCCGCCTCGGTCGTCTTCGGCGTCCTGATCGGCGCCCCCACCCTGCGGCTGCGCGGCGACTACCTCGCCATCGTGACGCTCGGCTTCGGTGAGATCTTCCGCATCGCGGTCATGAACACCGACGGCACCTCCGGCCCGGACATCACCAACGGCTCCAACGGCATCGCGTCCATCCCGAACCTGAACTTCTTCGGCTTCGACTTCGGCCAGACGCACACCATCGCCGGCTTCACCATCGGCCGCTTCGCCAACTACTTCTTCCTGATGCTGCTGATCATGGCGGTCGTCGTGCTGGTCTTCCGGCGCTCGGGCGACTCCCGCATCGGCCGCGCCTGGGTGGCGATCCGCGAGGACGAGACCGCCGCGCTCGCGATGGGCATCAACGGCTTCCGGGTGAAGCTCATCGCCTTCGCGCTCGGTGCCGGCCTCGCCGGCCTCGCCGGCACGGTGCAGGCCCACGTCACCTACACCGTGACGCCGGAGCAGTACCTCTTCGCCGGTCCCATCCCGCCCAACTCCGCCTTCCTGCTCGCGGCCGTCGTCCTCGGCGGCATGGGCACGATGAGCGGCCCGCTGGTCGGCGCGGCCCTGCTCTTCCTCATCCCGAACAAGCTCCAGTTCATGGGCGAGTACCAGCTCTTCGCCTTCGGCGTGGCGCTCATCCTGATCATGCGCTTCCGTCCGGAGGGCATCGTGGCCGACAAGCGCCGTCAGCTGGAGTTCCACGAGCACGACGAGCAGCCGGCCGCTGAGCCCGCCAAGGCAGGTGCCTGAACCATGACGACCACCACCACCAAGGCCGCCGCCACCACGGAGCCGGCCACCCCCGAGACCGTGCTCGACGCACGCGGGGTCACCATGCGCTTCGGCGGCCTGACCGCCGTCCGCGACGTGAACCTCACCGTCAACAGCGGCGAGATCGTCGGCCTCATCGGCCCGAACGGCGCCGGCAAGACCACCTTCTTCAACTGCCTGACCGGTCTCTACGTGCCCACCGAGGGCGAGGTCCGCTACAAGGGCCAGGTGCTGCCGCCGAAGTCCTTCAAGGTCACCGCGGCCGGCATCGCCCGCACCTTCCAGAACATCCGTCTCTTCAACAACATGACGGTCCTGGAGAACGTGCTCGTCGGCCGGCACACCCGCACCAAGGAAGGCCTCTGGTCCGCCCTGCTGCGCGGCCCGGGCTTCAAGAAGGCCGAGGCGGCCTCCGAGAAGCGCGCCATGGAACTCCTGGAGTTCGTCGGCCTCGCCCACAAGGCGCAGCTCCTGTCGAAGAACCTCCCGTACGGCGAGCAGCGCAAGCTGGAGATCGCCCGCGCGCTCGCGAGCGACCCGGGCCTGATCCTGCTGGACGAGCCGACCGCCGGCATGAACCCGCAGGAGACCCGCGCGGCGGAGGAACTCATCTTCGCCATCCGTGACATGGGCATCGCCGTGCTCGTCATCGAGCACGACATGCGCTTCATCTTCAACCTGTGCGACCGCGTCGCCGTGCTCGTGCAGGGCCAGAAGCTCATCGAGGGCGACAGCCAGACCGTCCAGAGCGACGAGCGGGTCATCGCCGCGTACCTCGGCGAACCGATCGAGGACACCCCGGCGCCCAAGGCCGACACGGAGACCCCCGCCTCGGAGACCCCCGACGCGGAGGCCCCCGAAGCGGAGACCGCCGCTCCGGCGGACACCGCCGACGAAACCGAGGACGACGAAGCCGAGGACGACGAAGCCGAGGACGACGCCCCGGCGGGCGACGCCCCCGCGGACGACGAGGCCCCGGCGGAGGAGACCCCGGCCGAGGACGACACCCCGGCGGACACGGCGGACGCCGCGAAGGACGCCGCTCCGGGCAAGGAGAACGACGCATGACCGCACTGCTCGAAGTCGAGGACCTGCGCGTCGCCTACGGAAAGATCGAGGCCGTCAAGGGCATCTCCTTCTCCGTGGAGGCGGGCGAGGTCGTCACCCTCATCGGCACCAACGGCGCCGGCAAGACCACCACCCTGCGGACCCTCTCCGGGCTCCTCAAGCCGGTCGGCGGCCAGATCAAGTTCGAGGGCAAGTCCCTCCGCAAGATCCCCGCCCACAAGATCGTCTCGCTGGGTCTGGCCCACTCCCCCGAGGGCCGGCACATCTTCCCGCGCATGACCATCGAGGAGAACCTCCTCCTCGGCGCCTTCCTCCGCAAGGACAGCGCCGGCATCGCCAAGGACGTCCAGCGCGCCTACGACCTCTTCCCGATCCTGGGCGAGCGTCGCAAGCAGGCCGCCGGCACGCTCTCCGGCGGAGAGCAGCAGATGCTCGCCATGGGCCGCGCACTGATGTCCCAGCCCAAGCTGCTCATGCTCGACGAGCCCTCCATGGGCCTCTCGCCGATCATGATGCAGAAGATCATGGCGACCATCGCCGAGCTGAAGGCCCAGGGCACCACCATCCTGCTCGTCGAGCAGAACGCCCAGGCCGCACTGGCGCTCGCGGACCACGGTCACGTGATGGAGATCGGCAAGATCGTGCTCTCGGGCACGGGCGGCGACCTCCTCCACGACGAGTCCGTCCGCAAGGCGTACCTCGGCGAGGACTGACGGTCCCGTACGAGAACGAGGAGGGCCCCCCCCCCCGCACCGGCGGGGGGGGGGCGGCGCGGCCGCGCGGGCTCGGAGCAGCGCCGGGCGGGGGGGGTGGGCGGGCGCGCGGGCTGGGGGGGGCCGGCGGCCCCGCGC
>NZ_JBHYKM010000205.1:0-1898 GCF_042741435.1 Streptomyces sp. NPDC058955
TTTTGGGTTTTTGTTTTTTTTATTCGTTCCGGGGGGGGGTGGGGGTATCGCCCCGGCGCCCCGCCCGACGCCGCGCCCCACCCACCCGCACCGCCCCACGACCACCACCGCCCCACCCACCTCACCCCGCCCGCAGACGAAAGGCGCATCACCGTGACGCAGGACGAACTCCTCGCCCGGGCCCAGGCGTGGCTCGCCGAGGATCCCGATTCCGAGACCCGGGAGGAGCTCGGCGCGCTCCTCGACCGGGGGGACACCGACGAGCTGGCCGTCCGGTTCGCCGGGACGCTGCAGTTCGGCACCGCGGGGCTCCGCGGCGAGCTGGGCGCCGGGCCCATGCGGATGAACCGGTCCGTGGTGATCCGGGCCGCCGCCGGCCTCGCCGCGTACCTGAAGGCGAAGGGGCAGACCGGCGGTCTGGTCGTGATCGGCTACGACGCCCGCTACAAGTCGGCCGACTTCGCGCGCGACACCGCCGCCGTGATGACCGGCGCCGGGCTGCGCGCCGCGCTGCTGCCGCGCCCGCTGCCGACGCCGGTCCTGGCGTACGCCATAAGGCACCTGGGCGCCGTCGCCGGCGTCGAGGTGACGGCGAGCCACAACCCGCCGCGCGACAACGGCTACAAGGTGTACCTGGGCGACGGCTCGCAGATCGTGCCGCCGGCGGACGCCGAGATCGCGGCCGAGATCGCCGCCGTCCGGGCGCTGGCCGACGTGCCGCGGCCGGAGAGCGGCTGGGAGACGCTGGGCGAGGAGGTCCTGGAGGCGTACCTCGCCCGCACCGACGCCGTCCTGACGCCCGGCTCGCCGCGGACCGCGCGGACCGTCTACACGGCCATGCACGGGGTCGGGAAGGACGTGCTCACCGCCGCCTTCGCGCGGCACGGCTTCCCCGCTCCCGCGCTGGTCGCCGCGCAGGCCGAGCCCGACCCGGCGTTCCCGACCGTCGCCTTCCCGAACCCGGAGGAGCCGGGGGCCATGGACCTCGCCTTCGAGGCGGCGCGGGCCGTGGACCCCGACATCGTCATCGCCAACGACCCGGACGCGGACCGCTGTGCCGTGGCCGTGCCGGACGCGTCCGTCGAGGGCGGCTGGCGGATGCTCCGCGGCGACGAGGTCGGCGCGCTGCTCGCCGAGCACCTGGTGCACAAGGGCGCCCGGGGCGTCTTCGCCGAGTCGATCGTCTCGTCCTCGCTGCTCGGGCGGATCGCCGAGGCGGCCGGCGTCGGCTACGAGGAGACGCTGACCGGCTTCAAGTGGATCGCCCGGGTGGACGGGCTGCGGTACGGCTACGAGGAGGCGCTCGGCTACTGCGTCGACCCCGACGGCGTCCGCGACAAGGACGGCATCACGGCGGCGCTGCTCGTCGCCGAGCTGGCCTCGGAGCTGAAGGAGCGGGACCGGACGCTGACCGACCTGCTCGACGACCTGGCGGTCGCGCACGGGCTGCACGCGACGGACCAGCTGTCGGTGCGGGTGGAGGACCTGGGCGTCATCGCGAACGCGATGGCGGCGCTGCGCGAGACCCCGCCGGTGAAGCTCGCGGGGCTGAGCGTCGTCTCGGCGGAGGACCTGACCAAGGGCACGGAGTCGCTGCCGCCGACGGACGGCCTGCGCTACCACCTGGACGGCGACTTCAAGGCGCGGGTGATCGTCCGCCCGTCGGGCACGGAGCCCAAGCTGAAGTGCTACCTGGAGGTCGTGGTCCCGGTCGCCGACGCGAGCGGCCTGGCCGAGGCGCGGGCGACCGGCGCCGAGGTGCTGGGCGCGCTGAAGAAGGACCTGGCGGCGGCCGCGGGGCTGTAGCCGGAGACGGGGGGGGTGGGGGGGGTGCGGGGTGCGGGGGCGAGCCGGAGGACGTCGAGGACCCGTTCGGGGGTGAGGTCGAGGTGGGCGGC
>NZ_JBHYKM010000205.1:1908-6846 GCF_042741435.1 Streptomyces sp. NPDC058955
CGGGGGGGCCCGCCCCGCGGGGCGGGGGTGGGGGGCGGGGTGTCGAGGGCGGGGGGGGGGGCGGGGGGGCTGCGGGCGGTGGGGGGGGGGGGGGGGGTTGGGGGATTCCGTACCGGCCCTTCCGTCTGCCCCCAACGGGCTTATCCGAAGCGGCCGTTGACGTAGTCGGCGGTCCTCGGGTCGCTCGGCGCGCCGAACATCGCCTCCGTGGGGCCGTGTTCGACGATCACCCCGGGCGTGCCCTGTTCGGCGAGGAAGAAGGCGCAGGAGTCGGAGACCCGGGCGGCCTGCTGCATGTTGTGGGTGACGATCACGATCGTCACCTCGGACTTCAGCTCGGCGATGGTCTCCTCGACGCGCCGGGTGGAGGTGGGGTCGAGGGCGGAGCAGGGCTCGTCCATGAGGAGCACCCGGGGGCGGACGGCGAGCGCGCGGGCGATGCAGAGGCGCTGCTGCTGGCCGCCGGAGAGGGCGCCGCCGGGCTGCCGGAGCCGGTCCTTGACCTCGTTCCAGAGGCCGGCGCGGGTCAGGCACTCCTCGACGAGGGCGTCCTTCTCGTCGCGGCCGGCCCGGACGCCGCCGAGCTTGAGGCCGGCGAGGACGTTCTCGTACAGGGACATCGCGGGGAACGGGTTGGGCTTCTGGAAGACCATGCCGATCTCGCGGCGGGCGTGGGTGATGCGGCGGCCGCGGTCGTAGATGTCGGTGCCGTCGAGGAGGACGCGGCCCGACAGGGCTGCGGAGCCGATGAGTTCGTGCATCCGGTTGAGGATGCGGAGGAAGGTGGACTTGCCGCAGCCGGAGGGGCCGATGAGGGCGGTCACCTCGTGGGCGGGCATGGCGAGCGAGACCCGGTCGAGGACCTTGCGGTCGCCGAACCAGGCGGAGACGGCCTCGGCGTCGAGCGCGCCGGCGCGGCCGGCGCGGCCGGCCGGTGGTGTCCCGGTGGGGACGGGCGGCAGGGTGACGGTGTCGGCGAGGTCGGTCACGGTGGCATCAACTCCACGCTGTTCAGAGGAGGTTGGGGAGGAGGCGGGTGAGTTCGCCGGAGACGAGGACGCCGAGCGCGACGAGCACCGGGGTGGCGGCGATCCAGGTCTGGCGGGGGCCCCAGCGGCGGCGGGCGACGACGGTGAGGACGGCGGCGAGGAGGAGGGCCTGGGCGCCGAGGAAGACCTTCGGCCAGGCGGCGGGGTCGCCGGCGAGCGGTTTCTCGGCGGCGGTGATCCAGCCGGGCCGCAGCGGGCGGGGCGGGCTGGGCTGGGCGTCGGAGAGCAGTCTGGCGTCGACGAAGAGGAAGTCCTCGGGCGTGTACGCGCCGCCGCTCGCCGTCACCAGGGTCAGCCGGCCCTCGCCGTCCTTGAGGGCCGCCGGGGTGGGGTCGCCGGGGCGGCGGACGCCCGACACCTCGTAGACGGCCTCGCCCTGTCCGGTCGTCACCTCGACGCGGGCGCCGGGCGGCAGCCGGTGCAGGTCGTTGAAGGGGGATCCGTACCCCCACTGGCGGCCCATGAGCACGGCCTGGCCGGCCTGGCCGGGCAGCGGGGTGTCGCGGCGGTGGCCGGGCCCCGACATCAGGACCTCGGAGGTGGTGCCCTCGGCGACGACCTCGCGCAGTCCGAGGACCGGGATGCGGAGCAGGGCGACGGGGTCGCCGGGGGCGACCGCCTTGCCGTCGTAGGTCGTCTGCCCCACCGGGGCGGTGCCGAGGGCGAGTTGCTCGCGCAGCTCGTCGTAGGCGGTGGCCTGGTCGCGGGCGTGCTGGAGGTGGCCGACGACGGTCAGGTTGGCGGCGAAGCCGATGAGGAGGGCGGCGAGGACGCACAGCGCCGCCCCGGCCAGGCCGAGCCCGGCGCGGGGGGCGGCTGGTGCCGGTGCGGTGGTCACGGCCGGGCGACCGCCGTGCGGCGGCGGACCGTGATCACGGCGGCGGCGCCGAGCAGGCAGAGCGCGAGCGCCCCGAGCGCGGCGGAGGCGGCGGACGCGGCGCCGGTGGCGGCGAGGGAGCCGCCGGAGCCGCCGTGGGGGGTGGCGCCGGTGTCGCCGGAGCCGCCGGAGGACCCCGAACCGGACGTGCCGGACGTGCCGGAGGTGTCGGAGGAGCCGGACGGGTCGCCGGTGTCACCGGTGGTGCCCGTGGTGTCGTCGGTGGCGGTCCCGGTCGGCGTGGGCGTCGGGGTGGGCGTCGGGGTGGGCGTGCCGCTGGGGCCGTCCGTCGGCGTGGGCTCGTCGGTCGGTTCGTCGGTGGGCTCGTCCGTCGGCTCGTCGGTGGGGGTGTCCGTGGGCGTCGGGGTGGGCGTGCCGGTGGGGGCCGGGGTGCCGGTGGGGGTGGCGGTGCCCGTGGGGGTCGGGGTGGTGGCGGGGCCGGCCGCGAAGTCGTGGAGGGCCTGGGAGGGCGTGTAGGCGGCGGGGTCGGCGGGGGTGTACTGCGCGAGGACGGGGAAGACGAGGTTGACCGTGTCGTGCATGGTGGCCGTGACCTCCGCCGTGCCGGAGACCAGCTCCGCGGTGCCGAGCTCCTTGAGTTCGCCGGTCGCGGTGTCGAGCGTGACGAAGGCGACCGTGCCGGTCGCGGTGGCCGGCTGGATCCGCGCCCGGATCGGGAAGGGGCGCCCGGCGGGCGGGGTGGCGCTGTCGGAGCCGATCGTCAGGTTGGTCGCCTGCTGGCTGATGGCCGCCCAGTCGCCGCCGGTGACCTCGATCATCCGGGAGAAGTACGCGGTGCGGGCCTCGGAGTCCGCCGTCTCGCAGAAGAGGCGCAGCTCGTACCGTCCGTCCAGGGGCCCGGAGGGGACGAGTTCGCGGAGCCGGTCCTGGAGCGTGGCGTAGCCGGCGGCGGAGCCGGTGAGCGGGCCGGATATCGGGGTGGTGCCGAGCGGGCCGCCGGGGGCGACCTCGGCGATGGGCGCGGTGACGGTCGGGTCGCCGGGGTTGACGAGGGCGAGGACGCCCCTGGTGTACGGCTTGTCGGCCTCGGCCGGGGCGGGGCAGGGCCCGTCGGCGATGAGGGACGCCGGTCCGGCCGCGAGGGTGCCCGCGGCGGGGGTGAGGGTGAAGGTGCCGTGCCGGGTGGCGGCGGAGGCGGGCGTGGAGAGGGCCAGGACGATCGCGAGGGTGCCGCAGAGGAGGGCGAGGGCCGTGAGCAGCGCCACGGGCGATCTGAGGGTGGTGACCTTGGGCATGGGGTGGTGTTCCTCCGGGGCGGGTGGACGTCGCGGGCGGTGGGGCGGGGTATGCCGTGGGGCCGGGCACCACGGGGGTGCCCGGCCGGTGTGCGGTCAGGGGTGGCCGGCGGTCAGCGCTCGCCCTTGAGGGTGGTGGTGCCGCAGCCGGCGCCGAGGGTGCCGAAGCCGTAGGTGGTGATCGTGGTGGCGGCGGCGCAGACCTTGGAGGACGAGCCGACGAAGGTGGAGGCGACCGTGGCGTTGGTCAGCTTCGCGGTCGGGACGACGTTGTAGACGTCGCGGACGAAGGGGAAGGACAGGTTGAGCGTCTTGTCGGCGTTGCGCGGGGCGACGGTGCCGACGGAGCCGAGGACGGCCGCGCCGCGGCGGTCGGCGACGGCGCCCTTCTCCTGGGCGGTGTACTGGGCGACGGAGTACGGGGCGATGTCACCGGCGGTGTCGAGGACGGTGCCGTCGTTCTCCTGGGCGCCCTGCGTGACGCAGGAGCCGGGGGTGGTGACGCCGATGGAGGAGAGGAAGAACTGGCGGGTGCCGGAGTTGGCCTGCGGCAGCAGCGGGGTGAGCGCCACACCGTTGAGGGAGGTCAGGTTGCACTCGTAGATGTCCTTCAGCTGCGTGGCCGTCAGGTCGGACGGCAGCGTGCTGTCGGAGCGCTTCACCCAGGACACGGCGTCCTTGGCGAAGGGGATCCAGGTGAGGTCCGTGGTGCTGGTGTCGACGGGGCCGCGCGAGGAGCGGGCGAAGTCGAGGCAGCCGGAGTTGGTGTCCACGGCGTTGCGGAGCGCGTCGATGCCGGCCGAGGAGCCGTTCGGGCGGTTGATCACACAGCCGGTGGCCTTGGTCTTGATGGTGGCGGTGCCCGTGGCGTTCCAGGACGCGATGATCTTCTGGCCGAAGGCGTTGACGACGACGTCGCCGAGGCCGTTCAGGACGTCCTGGGTCGTGTCGGAGCCGACGCCGGCCAGGGTGCGGTACTGGGTGACCGGGTTGGGGTCGGCCTGGGCGGCCGGGGCGAGGGCGACACCGAGACCCAGGGCGGCGACACCGAGGGCGGCACCGATACGAGCGCGGGACTTGACGTTCACTTCTGATCTCCTCCGTGGAAACGGATGTCATGGAATGGACGCGCAAGCAAATCCGGATTCTTTTTCCCGGCCGGTCCGTCGACCGGCCGGGAATAAGAATTCCTTACCGGTGGATCCGGGAACCACCACGTTCAGTCTCTTTTCAGGTTACGAATTCCTGTCCTAGGTGAATCCGCGGGGGTCGGGCGCCGGCCGGCGAATCCCAGGACGGCGGGTCCGGCTATTCCGGCGACGCCGCCGACGACCAGCACGCCGAGGAGGATCCAGCGGACCCGGCCGAGCAGTCCGGAGGGGGTGGTGCCGGTGGAGGCGGCGAGCTGCTCCCCCGGCGGCCCGCCCGCGCCCGGCCCGCCCGCGCCGCCGCCGGTGCCTCCGGTGGGGCCGCCGGGCGGGGCGGAGGTCGGCGCCCCGGGTCCCGTGCCGCCGTCGGAGCCGGTGCCGGTGCCGGAGGTGCCGCCCGCGCCGGAGTCCGTGCCGCCGTCACCGGTGGAGCCGGTGCCGGTGGCGCCGCCGTCTGCGGAGGTGCCGCCGGCCGGGCCGGTGCCGGGGCCGCCGCCGGTGGAGCCGGTCGTTGCCGGTCCGCCCCGGCCGCCGGGCCCCCCCCCCGGGGCCGGGCCCGGCCCCCGGGGGGGGGGCCCCGCGCGCGGGCGGCCTGGACCGACGGCGCC
>NZ_JBHYKM010000206.1:0-6615 GCF_042741435.1 Streptomyces sp. NPDC058955
GCGGCGAGGGCGATGGGGATGGAGATGACGGCCTGCGCGTGTTAGGCGCTGGTGTTCTGCTCCTTGACCTGAGAGACGAACATGGGCACAGGATCGGGCGGTTGTGGCCGACCCCACATCCGCCCGGATACTCAGACCGGTACTCAGACCGGGCCCCGCGCGGGGCCGGCCGGAAGGCGGTCGGAAGGCGGTCGGAACGCCGGCCGGGAGGCGGACGGAAGACGGCCGGGAGGTCGGTCCGAAGGCCGGTCAGAAGGCGGAGACGCCGGTGAGCGCGCGGCCGATGATGAGCTTCTGGATCTGGCTGGTGCCCTCGTAGAGGGTCATCACGCGGGCGTCCCGCAGCAGCTTGCCGACCGGGTACTCGTCGATGTAGCCGTAGCCGCCGAAGACCTGGAGGGCGTTGTTGGCGGAGCGGACCGCGGCCTCGGAGGCGTACAGCTTGGCCTGGGAGGCGGCGGTGGCGAACTCCTCGCCCCGGTCGACGAGGTCGGCGACGCGCCAGGTCAGCAGCCGGGCCGCGTCCACGTCGACGGCGATGTCGCTGATGAGCTCCTGGACGAGCTGGTACGAGGCGATGGGCTTGCCGAACTGCTCGCGCTCCCCCGCGTAGCGCACGGCGGCGTCGAGGGCGGCCTGGGCGATGCCGACGCAGCCGGCCGCGACCGACATCCGGCCCTTGGCGAGGGCGGACATGGCGACGGAGAAGCCCTTCCCCTCGGGGCCGAGCATCGCGGAGGCCGGGACGCGCACGCCCTCCAGGGCCAGTTCGGCGGTGGCCTGGCCGCGCAGGCCGAGCTTGCCGTGGATGGCGCGGCGGGTGAGGCCGGGGGTGTCGGTGGGGACGAGGAAGGCGGAGACGCCCTTGTGTCCGGGGGCGTCGCCGGTCCGCGCGAAGAGCAGGACGACGTCGGCCCAGGTGCCGTTGGTGATGAACATCTTGGCGCCGTCGATCACGTAGTCGTCGCCGTCGCGGACGGCCCGGGTGCTCAGGTTCCCCGCGTCGGAGCCGGTGCCGGGCTCGGTCAGGCCGAAGCAGCCGAGGGCGTCGCCGGAGGCGAGCCGGGGCAGCCAGGCCCGCTTCTGCTCCTCGCTGCCCCAGGAGGCGATGGTCTTGGCGACCAGGCCGAGCGAGACGGAGACGATCCCGCGCACGGAGGAGTCGCCGCGCCCCAGCTCCTCGGTGACGAGGCAGTACGCGAGGTGGTCGCCGCCGGAACCGCCGTACTCCTCCGGGATCGTGAGCCCGAGGAAGCCGACCGCGCCGAGCTTCTTCACGATGCCCCGGTCCACCTCCTCGGCACGGTCCCACGCGACGACGTGCGGGGCGACCTCGCGGGCGACGAAGTCCTCGGCGAGCCGCCGCACGTCCTGCTGCTCCTCGCTCAGCGCCAGATCCACGGTGCCACCTCACCCATCCATTTAATTACCACTGCTAGTTTTATCGGTGCGGGGCCTACTATGTGCGCCATGGCCCGACCGCGCAAGCCCCTGCTCAGCCGAGACCGCATCGTCGAGACGGCGGGCGCCCTCGTCGACGCGGAGGGCCTGGCCGCCCTCTCGACGCGCCGGCTCGCGGCCGAGCTCGGGGTGAGCGGACCCTCGCTCTACAACCACTTCCGCACCAAGGACGAGATCCTGGACGCGGTCGCGGACGCCGTGAGCGCCAAGATCGACCTGTCGATGTTCGAGCCCGACGACCCGCGCGACTGGCGCACCGCCCTGCACGACTGGGCGCTCTCCTACCGGGCGGCCCTCGCCGACCACCCGCACATCGTCCCGGTCCTCGCCCAGGGGCCCGGCCGCCGCCCGGCCGGCCTGAAGGTCGCCGACGCGGTGTTCGGCGCGATGGTCCGGGCCGGCTGGCCGCCCGCCCAGGCCACCCACATCGGCGCCCTGATGCGGTACTTCGTCACCGGCTCGGCCCTCGGCTCCTTCGCGCGCGGCTTCGTGGACGACGAGTCGGCGTACGACCCCGCCGACTACCCCCACCTCGGCCAGGCGCACCGCCTCGCGGAGCACCGCGAGAAGGTCGACGAGGGCGCCTTCACCACGGGCCTGCGCGCCCTGCTCGACGGCCTGGGGGCGCAGTACGAGCGGGAGGCGCGCATTTCGGGGCGGGCCGAAACGTGAGCGCGGGATGCTGGAGCCATGGGAGCCAGTGATCTCGCCGCGTTCGCGGCGCTCTTCGCGGAGGAGAGCCGGGCCGCGATGCTGCTCGCCCTGCTCGACGGGCGGGCCTGGACGGCGGGCGAACTCGCCCGCCACGCGCGCGTGGCGCCGTCCACGGCGACCGAGCACCTGGGGAAGCTGGTCGCGGGCGGGGTGCTCGCGGAGGAGCGGCAGGGTCGGCACCGGTACGTGCGGCTCGCCGGCCCCGCGATCGCGCAGCTCGTCGAGGAGCTGGCGAACCTCGCCGGGCCGGGCGCGGACGAGCCGCCCCGGTCGCTGGCCGCCGCGAGCGCCGGGCGGGCGATGGCCCGGGGCCGCACCTGCTACGACCACCTCGCCGGGCGGCTCGGGACCACCGTCACGGACGCGCTCACGGCACGCGGACTGCTCCGCCAGGACACCGGCTTCGCCCTCACGGACGACGGTCTGGAGTGGTTCGCGGGGCTCGGCGTCCCGCTCGCGCCGAAGGGGAAGCGGCCGCTCGCGCGCGGCTGCCTGGACTGGACCGAGCGCCGCCCGCACCTCGCGGGGCTCGCGGGAGCGGCGCTCTGCGCGCACGCGCTGGACAGCGGCTGGTGCGTACGGATCGGGTCGGCGCGCGCGGTGAAGGTCACCCCGGCCGGGGAGCGGGCGCTGTGGCGGGAGCTGGGGATCGAGGCGGACGCGCTGCGGTGAGCCGAGGGGGCTCCGGGCGCGAGGGCCGGACCGGGCGGGCGATATTGCGGTGTGGACCGAAGGGTGGGGGTCCTACCGTCGGGGGCATGCCGAAATCCGTCTCCTCCGCCCGGCTCGCGGTCGCCGCCGCCGGGGTCACCGTCGTCCTGTGGGCATCCGCCTTCGTCTCCATCCGCAGCGCCGGGGCCGCGTACTCCCCCGGCGCGCTCGCCCTCGGGCGGCTGCTCGCCGGGGCGCTGGTCCTCGGGGTCGTCCTCCTGGCACGGCGGGAGGGGCTGCCGCCCCGGGCCGCCTGGCCGGGGATCCTCGTCTCCGGGCTGCTCTGGTTCGGGGTGTACATGGTGGTGCTGAACTGGGGCGAGCAGGAGGTGGACGCCGGGACGGCCGCGATGCTCGTGAACATCGGACCGATCCTGATCGCGCTGCTCGGCGCCCGTTTCCTGGGCGAGCGGCTGCCGCCGCGCCTGCTGGCCGGCATGGCGGTGTCCTTCGCCGGCGCGGTGGCCGTGGGGCTCTCGATGTCCGGCGAGGACGGTCACGCCTCGGTGCTGGGCGTCGCACTCTGCCTGCTGGCGGCGGTGGCGTACGCGGGCGGCGTCGTGGCACAGAAGCCCGCCCTCGCCCACGCGAGCGCGCTCCAGGTGACGACGTTCGGCTGCGCGATCGGCGCGGCGGCCTGTCTGCCGTTCGCCGGGCAGCTGGTGACGGAGGCGGCGCGGGCGCCGCTGTCGGCGACCGCGAACATGGTCTACCTCGGGGTGTTCCCGACCGCGCTCGCCTTCACGACCTGGGCGTACGCGCTGGCGCGGACGACCGCGGGACGGATGGGCGCGACGACGTACGCCGTGCCCGCGCTGGTCGTCCTGATGGCCTGGGCGCTGCTCGGCGAGCTGCCCGGGGCGCTGACGCTGCTGGGCGGCGCGCTGTGTCTGGCGGGGGTGGCGGTGTCCCGGTCCCGCCCGCGTGTCTCCGCCATCCCGGTGTCAAGGGCGGGCGCCGGCCTGGAGGAGGCCGCGGGCGAACGCCGCGAGTGAGGTGCCGATCCGCTCGACGGAGAGCCCGAGTTCGTGCCGCTGGAAGGCGAACAGCTCGGGCGAGAGCGGGGCGAGCACGGTGTCGACGAGGGCGTCGGGGTCCTCGGTGCCGTGGGCGACGAGCAGGGTGCGGACGTGGACCCTCCAGAAGCCGTACGCGCCGGTGCGGAAGCGTTCGGGGCCGGTCTCGGCTCCGAGCGCCAGCGGGAGGTGCTTCTCCAGGAGGTCGAGCATCGCGAGGTAGAAGGCGGCGAGCCGCTCCCCCGCCGGGGCGCCGGGACCCAGCGGCGGGGGGCCGTAGACGAGTTGGCCCTGGAGCAGGCGCTCGTGCTCGTCGAGCAGCGCCACCGCGACCGAGGACGGGTCGGGGAAGCTCCGGTAGAGGGTGGCGCGGCCGACGCCGGCGGCCTTGGCGATGCGGTCCATGGTGACGGTCCGGGGGTCGCCCTCGGAGAAGAGCCGTTCGGCCGCGGCGAGGATCTGGGCGCGGTTCCGCTCCGCGTCGGCACGGCGGCGCGGGGCGGTGGCCGGGCGGGCGTCGACCTGGAGGTCGCCCGCGGCCAGGAGGTCGCCGGCGGGCAGCGGGTCGCCGGCCGGCCCGAGCAGCCCGGCCAGGTCCCGCTCGGCGGGGGTGGGGCGGTCCGCCGGACGGCGGGCCGCCCCCTTCGTCTTCTGCGCCGGGTCCTCCGGGGGACCGTGCCGCTCGTGGTCGCTCATGGGTCGACCCTACTTCTCTTTCACTCAAGTGGACACCTTGTCCGTTTGAGTTTCCCTGTGGCACTCTAAATGGACACGGCGTCCGCTTGCGGGGTTCGTCGTCCTGCCCTGCCCAGCAGTTCCACGAGGGAGATCCCTGATGCACACCGCACTGCTCGCCGTCGCACTGCTCGTCGGCTGCCTCCTCGCCGTCCAGGCGTCGGCCAACCTCCAGCTCAACTCCGCCGTCGGTACCCCGTACGGCGCCTCGACGCTCCAGCTGGGCGTCGCCACGACCCTGCTGGCCGCCCTGGCGCTGGCCGCCGGGACCCTCGGCGCGCTGGGGAGACTCCCGGACGTACCGCCCTGGCAACTGCTCGGCGGACTGGCGAGTCCGCTCTACATCACCAGCGGCATCCTGCTCTTCCCCCGGCTCGGCGCCCTGGCGAGCGTCGGACTCTTCGTCACCGGCCAGATGTTCGCCTCGCTCGCCCTCGACCTCTTCGGCCTGCTCGGCCTGGAGCGGCAGGGGCTCAGCGCCGGCACGGTCCTCGGCGCGGCCGCCGTCCTCGCCGGCATCGTCGTGATCATCCGGGGCGGGCGCGGCGCGGCCCCCGCGGGCGCCGCCGGACTCTCGGCCGCCGCCCGGGCGGGCTGGCTCGTCCTGGGGATCGTCGCGGGCGGGGTCCTGCCGGTGCAGGGCGCGGTCAACGCCCAGCTGCGGGAACGGCTCGACGCGCCGCTCACCGTCGCCGTGATCAGCTTCGCCGTCGCGACCTTCACCATCGCCGTCGTCCTGCTGGTGCTGCGGGCCACCCGGCGCACCCCGGCCCCGCGCGTCGCCCCGCTGAAGAAGATGCCCTGGTGGGGCTGGCTCGGCGGGGCCTGCGCCGCCGCGTACGTGACCGGCACCTTCCTGCTCATACCGGCCATCGGCGCCGCCGTGACCATCGCGCTCACCGTGACGGGCCAGCAGCTGACCTCGGCCCTCATCGACCACAAGGGGCTCTTCCGGCTGCCCCGGCGCCCCCTCACCCGGCCGCGCGCGCTCGGCCTCGCGCTGCTGCTCGCCGGCTCGCTCACCATCCAGCTCGCCTGAACGGCCCGCAGTACGCCCGTCTCCATGCCCGTCCGAACGTCCACCTCAAAGCCCGTCTGAACGCCCGTCCGAACGTCAGCCCGCACGAAGGGAACCCGGCCCATGTCCGAGAACACCGCCGAGAGGACCACGGCGCCCGCCGCAGTCGAGACGCCGCCGCCCGGAGTGGTCGTCGTCCACTCCGACCTCTGGTGCTCGTTCGCGCACCTCGCGATCCACCGGCTGCACACCACCCGGGCCCGGCTGGGCCTGGAGGACCGGGTCGCCTTCGACCTGCGCGCCTTCCCGCTGGAGCTGCTCAACGACGCCCCGAGCCCGCGCCCCGGCACCGACAGCGAGGTGGCCCGGATGGCGTCGCTGGAGCCGGCGGCGGGGTGGCAGCTGTGGCAGGCGAAGGACTGGCTCTACCCGTCCACGACCCTGCCGGCCCTCGAAGCGGTGCTCGCCACCAAGGAGCAGTCCCTGCGCGCCTCTGAACTGCTCGACCTGGGGCTGCGCCGGGCGTTCTGGGCCGAGTCCCGGTGCGTGAGCAACCGGCGGGTCATCCTGGACGTCGCCAAGGAGACCGGTGCTGTCGACGTGGTCGCGCTGGAGGAGGCCCTCGACGACGGCCGGGCCCGCCGCGCGCTCGCCGAGCAGACCGCCCTGTCGCGGACCGACGCCATCCGGTGCAGCCCGCACCTCTTCCTGCCGGACGGCACCGACGTCGCCAACCCCGGCATCGAGGTGGGCTGGGAGGGGGCGTACGGCATCGGCTGGCCGGTGGTGCACGGCGACGACCCGCGGGTGTACGAGGACATCCTGCTGCGGGCCGCCGCCTGAGCCGTGGGGGGGGGGGGGGCGCCGGGGGGGGCGGGGGGGGGGGGGGCCACCGGGTGCTAAAACGACGTGGGCGGGGGCGCCCCTGGCCCCGACCATTGGGGGGAATGCGCGCGGGAG
>NZ_JBHYKM010000207.1:0-6169 GCF_042741435.1 Streptomyces sp. NPDC058955
GCGCGCCGGGGGCGACCCGCGGCGCCGCGCCCGGCGCGGCAGGCGGCTGCTCGGCGCCGCCTTCGCCCTGCCCGCGCTCCTGCTCCTCGGCGCGCTCGTCGCCTACCCGGTCGTCTTCTCCGTCGTCCGCAGCCTGTTCGACGCGAGCGGCGACCGGTTCGTCGGCGCGGACAACTACCTGGAGATGGTCCGCGACCCGGCGACCCTGAAGGCGCTCCGCAACAGCGCGATCTGGGTGGTGGTCGCCCCCGTCCTGCTCACCGGGCTCGGCCTCGTCCTGGCCGTGCTCACCGAGCGGGTCCGCTGGGCGACCGCGTTCAAGCTGGTGCTGTTCCTGCCGATGGCCGTGTCGTTCCTCGCCGCGGGCATCGTCTTCCGGCTGGCGTACGAGCAGGATCCCGACCGGGGCGTGCTCAACGCGGTGGTGGTCGGCGTCCACGACGCCCTCGACGCGCCGGCCCCGTACCCGACCGCCCGCGCCCGGGAGGGCCGGGGCCTGACCGGCGGACCGGCCGACGGGTACACGACCGGCGAGCTCCGGCCCGGCTCCGTCGCCGTGCTGCCCTTCGTGGGCGTCGCCCCCGGGGCCGTACCGGGGCGTCCGGAGGCGGCGCGGGCCCCGGACCCGGCCCCGGACGGCCTGACCGGCACGGTGTACCTGGACTTCACGCCCGGAACGGGCGGCCGGCCGGGCGTGGTCGACGGGGCGGAGCAGGGGCTGCCCGGGATGACCGTCGAGGCCGTCCGGGACGGGACGGCGGTGGCGTCCGCGCGCACGGCCGCCGACGGCACCTTCCGGTTCGACGGGCTCGGCGACGGCACGTACCGGCTGCGGGTGCCGGCCGCCAACTTCGCCGCCGGGTACGGCGGTGTCGACTGGCTCGGCCCGACGCTCGTCACCCCGGCGATCATCGGCGCCTATCTGTGGGTGTGGACCGGCTTCTCCATGGTGCTGATCGGCGCGGGGCTCGCCGCGCTCCCCCGCGACGTCATCGAGGCGGCCCGGGTGGACGGCGCGAACGAGCGGCAGATCTTCCGCCGGATCACCGTGCCGCTGCTCGCCCCCGTCCTCACCGTCGTCCTCGTCACCCTGGTCATCAACGTGATGAAGGTCTTCGACCTCGTCTACGTCATCGCCCCGGGACCGGTGCAGGAGGAGGCGAACGTGCTGGCCACCCGCATGTGGCTGGTCTCCTTCGGCGGCGGCAACGACCAGGGGCTCGGCGCCGCCCTCAGCGTGCTGCTGCTCCTCCTCGTCGTCCCGGCGATGGTCTTCAACATCCGGCGCTTCCGGAAGGGCGGCGGCTCATGAACAGGCCCACGCGCGTCACCCGGTGGCTCGGGAGTGCGGCGGTGCAGTCGCTGCTCGTCCTGGTCGCCCTCGTCTGGATCACCCCGCTGGCGGGACTGCTGCTCTCCTCGCTCCGCTCCGAACGGGACAACGCGTCGGACGGCTGGTGGACGTCGATCGTCGAGCCCTCGCAGCTCTCCTTCGACAACTACCGGGCCCTGCTGGCGGATTCGGGGCTCGTCCAGGCGTTCTGGAACACCGTCCTGATCGCGGTCCCCACCACCGCCCTCGTCGTCGGGATCGCCGCGCTCGCCGGATACGCCTTCGCCTGGCTGGAGTTCCCCGGCCGGGACGGGCTCTTCCTCGTGGTGGTCGGCCTGTTGGTGGTCCCGGTGCAGATCGGCCTGCTTCCGGTGGCCAAACTCTTCGGCGCCGTGGGGCTGTTCGGGACGGTCGCCGGGGTGGTGCTCTTCCATGTGGCGTACGGACTGCCGTTCGGGGTCTTCCTGCTGCGGAACTTCTTCGCGGAGGTCCCCCGCGAGATGCTGGAGGCGGCCCGGCTCGACGGCGGCGGCGAGTGGCGGATCTTCCGCCGGCTGGTGCTGCCGCTGGGGCGGCCGGCGCTCGCGAGCCTGGCGATCTTCCAGTTCCTGTGGGTCTGGAACGACATGCTGGTGGCGCTGCTCTTCGCCGACGGCGAGTCCCAGCCGCTGACGGTGGCCCTCCAGTCGCAGATGCGGCAGTTCGGCTCCAACATCGGGGTCCTCGCGCCGGGGGCCTTCCTCTCCCTGGTCGTCCCGCTGGTGGTGTTCTTCGCCTTCCAGCGGCACTTCGTCCAGGGGGTGATGGCCGGGTCGGTCAAGTGACGGGCGCCGCCGCCCCCCGGAGCCACCCGAACGGCTGACGCCGGAATCACAGCGCGGCGGCCGTGGCGGAAAGTATGATCAGGCGATGTCTGACATGACTGAGACCACGCCCGGCTGGATGACCTCGGACGAGCTGGACACGGCCCGTGCCCGGATGCCGATCCTGTACGTCGACGCGGTCCCCGTACGGGTGGACGACAGCGGCGAAGTCACGAGCATCGGACTGCTGCTCCGCATCGGCGCCGACGGAACGATCAACCGCACCCTCGTCTCCGGACGCGTGATGCACCACGAGCGCGTCCGGGACGCCCTGTTGCGGCACCTGGAGAAGGACCTCGGCCCGGTGGCGCTGCCGCGGGTGCCGGCCTCGCTCCAGCCCTTCACGGTCGCGGAGTACTTCCCGACCGCGGGCATCACCCCGTTCCACGACCCCCGCCAGCACGCGGTGTCGCTCGCCTACATCGTCCCCGTGAGCGGCGACTGCCGTCCCCGCCAGGACGCCCTCGACCTGGTCTGGTTCACTCCCCACGAGGCCGCCTCGGCCGCCGTGCAGAGCGAGATGCCCGGTGGACACGGCGTCCTGCTGAAGCAGGCGCTGGCCCATGTGGGGGTCACCTACTGACGCCCCCGGAGCCGGTGCGGCCGCGTCGCCCGGGCGTGCGGCCGCGCCGGCGGCGGAAGCGGACTCAGATGCCGCAGGAGGAGGCGGACCAGTAGCGGCTGGACCGGTGGTCCACGTGCGTGTGGTCGGAGTGTCCGGGGTAGCCCGGGCCGAGGATGCCGTTGAAGCCGTGGTTGCGGGCCTGCTGGGCCAGTCGGCACAGGGAGTGCGGGCCGGACCCGAGGTCGGCGGCGTCGCCGTAGAGGTGCCGGCTGTCCGAGGCCCCGCCGACGGCGGCGTTGCACGCGCTGCTGCGGAAGCCGCTGGTCACCCGGATGGGCTCGTCGCCGAGCGCGTGCCGCAGGGCCTCCAGCTTCCACATGGTGCGCAGGGCGTTGGACCTGGCGGTGGCGGCGCTGACGGCGCCGCCCTCCCAGGTGGTGTTGCAGTTGTTCAGCTCGGCGTAGGTGAAGTGGATCGGCGTGCAGTCGTCGTCCTGGAGCGCGTACAGCTTGCTGAAGGTCGCGGGTCCCGCGACTCCGTCGGCGGCGAGGCCGTAGGCGGACTGGAAGCGCGTCACGGCGGCGGCGGTGGCCGGGCCGTAGGAGCCGTCGACGGCCAGGACGCCCCCGTAGCCCGGGTAGCCGGCGACCCGGATCTGGAGCTGGGTGACGTCGGCCCCGGTCGCGCCCTGGGAGAGGGTGCGCGACCAGGTGTAGCAGGCGTCGGCGCGTGCGGGGCCCGCCCCGGCCACGACGCCGGTGAGACCGGCGAGCAGCAGCGCGAGGGCGAGCAGGAGCCGCGACACGGGGGACGCGAGGGACAGGGGCTTCACGGAAGCGCGGGTGTGCGGGGACATACGGGCGGGCCTCCACCTCGGCGGGTACGGAGAACAGGGACCGTGCGTGTCATGCATCTGTCAGAGAACGCCTCTCGGGAGGAAGCCTGGCCGGTCGGTCGACGCGCGTCAACCACGCCGGACACAGCCGTACGGCGGCACGGCGGCGGGCCGGGATCGGCCCGCGCCGCGATGATGAGAGCGTGAAGGGCGGCGAGAGCACGGGAGAGCCCGGCGGACACGCGACGGACGTGTCCGGGGACGGGCCGGACCCCGACGCGGGCCCGGGGGCGGGCGCGGGCCCGGGCGCAGGCTCGGGCGTGGGCGTGGGCGCGGGCGTGAGCGCAGGCGCAGGCTCGGGCGTGAGCGCAGGCGCACGCTCGGGCGCGGGCGCGGGCTCCGGCGTGGGCGGGACGGGTGCCGGCGGGAAGCCCGTCGATCCCCGGATGTTCGACGGGACCGTCGCCGCCGTCGCCGTCCTCGCGGGACCCGAGGGGCGGCTGCTCTACACCAACTCCGCGTTCACCCGGCTCTTCGGCCCCCGGCGGATCGGGCTGCCGGCCCACGCCGCCTTCCCGGACTCGGACGGCCACCGCTTCCTGGCCGTGCTCGACTCCGTACGGGCCACGGGCCGGGCCCGGCAGGTCGTCGGCGAGCGGCGCACCGACCCCGGGGTCGCCGGGCAGGCCCGGCACTTCGTCTACTCGTGCAGCCCCGTCACCACGGAGCAGGGCCCCGGGATCCTCGTCCTCGCCATGGACACCACCGCCGAGACCCAGGCGCTCCAGCGGTACGAGGCGCTGGTCTCCGCCGTCTCCCAGATGGTGTGGGTGATGGGCGCCGACGGGTCCATGGAGGAGCTCGTCCCCGGCTGGGAGCAGCTGACCGGGAAGCCCTGGCATCCGCGCGCGGACGAGGGCTGGTACCCGCAGATCCATCCGCGCGACCGGGAGAAGCTGAGCGCGGGGTGGCGGCGCGCGGCCCAGGAGGGCGAGCGGCCCGGGGTCTTCGAGGCGACCTTCCGGGTGCGGGCCGCCGACGGCTCGTACCGCCATCTGTCCACCCGTTCCGTGCCGGTGCTGCGGGACGGGCGCATCACCGAGTGGGTGGCGGCCACCGCCGACATCGAGGACGCCTGGGGCACGCGGCTGCGCGAGCGGCTGCTCGCGCAGGTCGCCGCGGTGACGGAGGCGAGCCTGCCGGAGGCGTTCGCCGAGGTCGTGAAGGTGCTGGTGCCGGAGCTCACCGACGCCTGCCTGATCCTGCTGCTGTCGCACGACGAGTGGCCGCTGCCCGCGCGCGCCGGGGTGACCGCGCGGCGGATCGCGTCGGCGACCCGGCCCGGGCTGCCCGCCCCGCCCGCGCTGCGCGGGCAGCGGGTGGCGGTGACACCGGCGGTCCGTGAGGTGCTGGAGGGGCGGGAGCCGGTCACCTTCCCGCTGGCGGCCGGCGGCCCCGTGCCGCCCGGGCTGATCCCCACCGTCAGCGAACGCTGGCTGACCGCCTCGGGGGCCACCAGTCTCACCCTCGTCCCGCTGATCGTCGACGACCTGGTGCTCGGCTACGCCGCCAGCAGCACCAACGGCGACACGCCGATCCCCGGCCCGGCCGAGACCGAACTCCTCCGGGAGGTGCTGCACCACGCCCAGCGCCCGATCCGGAAGGTCCTGGACCTCCAGCGGGCCCGGCGCACCGCGCTGGGGCTCCAGCGGGCGCACCTGACCGAGCCGCCGCCGGTGCGGGGCGGGAGGCTGGCCGCGCGCTACCAGCCGGCCAGTCCCAGCGGGGAGATCGGCGGGGACTGGTACGACGCCTTCACGCTGCCGGACGGGACGCTCGTCCTCGGCATCGGGGACGTGGCCGGCCACGATCTGACGGCGGCCACGGCGATGGGGCAGATGCGGAGCATGCTGCGGGCCCTGGCGTACGCGGGCGGGCCGGAGGCCGCGCCGGACGAGGTGCTCGCCCGGCTCGACCAGGTCGCGGCCGGCCTGGCCACCGCTCCCCTGGCCACCGCCCTGCACGCGACGCTCCGCCGCGGCGCGGCCGGCACGTGGCGGCTGACCTGGTCCAGCGCGGGGCACCCGCCGCCGCTGCTGGTCCCCGCCGCGGGCGACGCCCGCTTTCTCCCCGGCGCGGCCGACCCGCCCCTCTGCGTGGCCTCCGGCCTCCCCCGGACGACCCACAGCCACGTCCTGCGCCCCGGCGACACCCTGCTCCTGTACACGGACGGCCTCATCGAGACCCCGTCCGCCGCGATCGACGAGGGCCAGCGCCGGCTGGCCGCCGAGTCCGCGCGCAGCCGGTGCCTCCCCCTCCCCGAACTGCTGCGCGTCCTCCAGGACCTGTCGGACCACCGCGACGACACGGCCCTGCTGGCCTTCCGGGTGGACGGGGGGAGCTGACGCGTGCGGGCCGGGCCGCTCGGTGCGAGCGGTCCGGCCCGGTGGTGGGGGGCGGCGCCGGCGCGCGGGGCGGGGGCGGGGGGGCGGGGTCCGGGGCCCCCCGGGGCCCCCTGTTAAACAGCCGGGCGGGGTGTGCCGTGTGGGGGCAAGACCCCGAGTGCACCGGCG
>NZ_JBHYKM010000207.1:6179-6611 GCF_042741435.1 Streptomyces sp. NPDC058955
GCGCTGGGGCGCGGGGGGGGGGGGGGGGGGTGCGCGCGGGGGGGGGGCGGTGCCGCGGGTGGGTCGGGCCCCCCCCCGGTGGTCCGCGCCTCCTCGGCGCGGGGCGTCAGTAGCGGAGGACGGCGGCGATGCGGCCCTGGCCGTCGAGGGTGCCGCCGGGGACGAAGCGGACCTCGGCGCCCGTGTCCAGGGCCCGTTCGACGATCTCGTCGACCATGTCGTCGCGGGCGCCGGCGTCGCCGGCCTCGGCCGGCTGCAGGTGGTCGCCCTCCTCGCGGACGACCGTCCGGTAGTCCTCCTCGACGGCGACGAGCCGCGCCCGGCCCTCCTTGGCCGCCCGCCACACCTCGTCGAGGGCCCCCGCCCACACCCGCCCGCCCCCGGGCGGCGCCCGCCTCGGCGGGCGCCGCCGGGCCGGGGGGGGGGGCGCCC
>NZ_JBHYKM010000208.1:0-6130 GCF_042741435.1 Streptomyces sp. NPDC058955
CCCGGGGGCTCCTCGCGGCTCCGGCGCCCGCACCGCCGCCGTCCGGCCGCCGTCCGGCCGTCGTCCGGCCGCCGTCCGGCCGTCGTCCGGCCGTCGTCCGGCCTTGTGTGCGGAGCCCCCCGTCTTTTATAGTCATAGTGACTCTTAAGGAGCGGGGGCACGCACAGCCCCCTCACCCTCCCCGCCGCACACGGCACTCGGACCTGGACCCACGGGGGTGGACCAGGGACGCCGCCGACGGCGGCGGGGACGGTGAGGACCCTCCTACGACCTCCGGAGGCGACCGCATGAACACGTGCCACGGCCACGGCCTCGTCCCCGGCAGGTTCTGTCCGCCGCACGCCGGCCACCACCACCTCGTCCGCACCGCCCTCGGCCGCTGCGCGCGCGTCACCGTCCTCGTCGCCGGCACCGCCGCCGACCCGCTGCCCCTGGCGGAGCGGGTCGACTGGCTGCGCGAGATCCACCCCGAGGCCCTCGTCGTCGGCGCCGACGCCGAGGACGGCCTCCCGGCCGCCGTCGAGGCCGCCGTCCGCGAACCCGTCGACGCCGTCTTCACCTCGGCGCCGTACGGGGACGACCTCGCCCGCCGCCTCGGCGCCGCCTCCGTCCGCGTCGACCCCGGGCGCCGTACCCACCCCGTCACCGGCACCGCCGTCCGCGCCGACCCGGCCGGCCACTGGGACCTGCTGGCCGCGCCCGTACGGGCCGCGCTCACCCGCCGGGTGGTCGTCCTCGGCGCCGCGGACAGCGGCAGCACCACCCTGGCCCGCGCCCTCACCGACCACTACCGGCGGCGCGGCGGCGTCTGGGCGCGCACCCGGTGCGTCCCCGACCGGGGGAGCGCGTACGCGGCCCGCAGGCTCGCCGAACTGCGGGCCGACCGGCCCGGCGCCGGCCCGTCCGACGTCCTCCTCCGCTCCGCCGACTTCCCGGTCATCGCCCAGGACCAGGCCGAGCGCGAGGAGGAGGCCGCCCGCGCCGGCTCACCGCTCCTCGTCTGCGACACCGACGCCTTCGCCGCCACCGTCCGGCACGAGCGGCTCCTCGGCACCGCCAGCCCCGACACCGGCGCCGTCGCCGCCCGCGGCCGGCACCACCTCTGGCTGCTCACCGACCACCGGGGCGTCGGCCCCGGCGACGACGACCTGAGGGCCTGGACCACCGCCCGGCTGCTCGCACGGCTCACCCACAGCGGGCGCCGCACCGCCGTCGTCACCGGCCCCCACGAGGAACGCCTCGCCACCGCCGTCGCCGCCGTCGACGCGCTCCTCGCCGAACCCCTCCTGGAGCGCCGATGAACATCCCCGAGGGATACGACCCCCGGGCCTTCGAGCCCTTCGCCGTCACCGTCGACCTCGCCGTCCTCACCGTCCGCGCCGGCCGGCTGCACGTCCTCCTCGTCCAGCGCGGCCAGGAGCCGTACGCCGGAGCCTGGGCGCTCCCCGGCGGCTTCGTGCTGCCCCGCGAGTCCGCCGGCGCCGCCGCCCGCCGCGAACTCGCCGAGGAGACCGGACTCTCCGGCGCCACCGTCGCCGGACTCCACCTCGAACAGCTCCGCACCTACACCGAACCCGACCGCGACCCCCGGATGCGGGTCGTCTCGGTCGCCTACACGGCGCTCGTGCCCGACCTGCCCGAACCGCGCGGCGGCGGCGACGCGGCCGAGGCGCGCTGGCTGCCCTACGACGAGGTCCCGGCGCTCGCCTTCGACCACGACCGCATCCTCGCCGACGCCCGCGAACGCGTCGGCGCCAAGCTGGAGTACACCTGCCTCGCCACCGCCTTCTGCCCGCCCGAGTTCACCCTCGGCGAGCTGCGGCAGGTGTACGAGACGGTCTGGGGCGTCCCGCTGGACCGCCCCAACTTCCGGCGCAAGGTCCTCACCACCCCCGGCTTCGTCGAGGCCGTGGAAGGACCGCCGCGCCGCACCGGCGGACGGGGGAAACCGGCCGCGCTCTACCGGGCGGGAGAGGCCACGGCCCTCCACCCGCCACTGCTCCGACCGGAAGGACGATCCGCATGAACAAGCAGGCCGCGACGGGGACGCTGATGGGGCTGGCGCTGGGTGACGCGCTCGGCCGTCGCACGGAGTTCGTCGACGTACCGATGATCACCCGCTACTACGGGCCCTGGCGGGAACTGGCGCTCCCCGACGACGGGAAGATCACCGACGACACCCAGATGACGCTCTCCGTGGCGCGGGCCCTCCGCGCCTGCCAGGAGCGGGGGGTCGCCGGGCCGGAACGGTTCGCGGACCTGCTCCGCGAGGAGTTCGTCGACTGGTACCGGTCTCCCGAGAACAACCGGGCACCCGGCCGCACCTGCCTGACCGCATGCGCCCTCCTCATGACCTCCGTCCCCTGGCAGGACGCCAGCCAGATCCACTCCAAGGGCTGCGGCGCCAACATGCGGGTCGCGCCCCTCGGACTGATGCGCGAGTACGGCGAAGCCGGTGCCGGCGCCGCCCAGCTCCAGGCCGCGCTCACCCATGGGCACCCCACCGGGCTCGCCGCCTCCGACCTCACCGCGCGGGCCGTGTGGCTGCTGGCCCAGGGGGTCGACCCGACCGGGCTCGTCGGGCAGCTGCGCTCGTACGCGTACGAGAACCGCGACCGGTACCACGAGCGCTGGCTCGGCGACCTGTGGACCCGCTCCCAGGACCCCAGCGCCCTCTCCTTCGTCCGGCGCGGCTGGGACGAGTGCCTGGCCGTCCTGGAGCGCCTCGACGCCGTGCAGCGGACCGCCGACCCCGAGCTCGACCCCTGTACGTACATGGGTGACGGGTGGATCGCGGAGGAGGCGTTCGCCACCGGGCTGCTCTGCTTCCTGCTCTTCCCCGGCGAGCCGCTGACCGCCCTGCGCCGGGCCGCCTGCACCCGGGGCGACTCCGACTCGATCGCCGCCCTCGCCGGGGCCTTCGCCGGGGCACACCTCGGGGCGGACGCCTGGCCGGCGGAGTGGACCGCGCGGATCGAGCACCGGGACGAGCTGCTGGAACTCGGGGCCCTCTGGGACGCGTGATCGAATTCTGGGAGGCTTCGGTCTCATGACGCTGACCCTTGAGGCCCACGAGGCCGACCTGACCGCCGTCGCCGCGGGAGAGCCGGACCCGCTGCTCTTCGCCACCGTCTCCGGCGCCCATCTGTACGGGTTCCCCTCCCGCGACTCCGACGTGGACCTGCGGGGCGCCCACCTGCTGCCGGCGGAGGCGCTGGTCGGGCTCCGCGAGCCCCAGGAGACCCGGGACCGGACGTGGGACCGGGACGGCGTCGAGATGGACCTCGTCACGCACGACCTGCGGAAGTTCGCCCGGCTGATGCTGCGCCGCAACGGCTACGTGCTGGAGCAGCTCACCTCGCCGCTGGTCGTGCACACCACCCCGGTCCACGCCGAGCTGACCGCCCTCGTGCCCGGCGTGCTCACCACCCACCACGCCCACCACTACCGGGGTTTCGCCGCGACCCAGTGGCGGCTCTTCGAGAAGAGCGGCGAGCTGAAGCCGCTGCTGTACACCTACCGGGCGCTGCTCACCGGCATCCATCTGATGCGCTCCGGCGAGGTGCAGGCCCATCTGCCGACCCTGGCCGAGGAGGTGCCGGAGGCCCCGGCGCGGATCCCCGCCCTGGTGGCCGCGAAGGCGGCCGCCGAGCACGGCGCCGCCGAGGCCGCGGCGGAGGAGGTGCGGGCCGAGGTGGAGGCCCTGCACGGCACGCTCGACGCGGCCCAGGCGGCCTCGGGCCTGCCGGACGCGGTCCGGGCCGCGGACGCCCTCCACGACCTCGTCGTGCGGGCCCGGCTGGCCGCCCTCTAGAGCTCCCGGAGGGCCGAGGCGCGGCGGGCGCGGACCAGGAAGTCCTGCACGCGCGCGTGGTCCGGGGCGGGCGGGAGCGGGGAGGCGGTGAGCGCGTCGTCGGCCTCGTCCTGGAGGCGGTTCATCCAGGACTCGACCTCCGGCCAGCCGAGCTCGCCGCGCTTGACCGCGAGCAGCCGCTCCCGGTCCCCGCCCACGTCGATCCGCAGCTCGCCGGTGCGGAGCAGGTCACGGCAGCTCGTCAGCAGCCGCAGCAGGTGCATCGCGTGCTTCCAGCGCGGATGCCCGTACTGGCGGACGTCCGCCTCCAGCTTGCGGCGCTGGCCGCCCGCGTACCGCACGAAGGTGCCGTGGGCCTGCCGGGACAGGAAGGCGTCGCGCAGCCCGACGAGTTCGGCGCCCACCTCGGTGGTGCGGGTGACGAGCGGGGAGTGGAGGCACTCCAGGACGTTGGGGTTGTTGCGCAGGGCCAGCTCGCAGAAGCGTTCCAGCTCCCAGCTGAACTGCTCGGGGGCCGGGCCCTCCACGTGCGCCGGGGGCTTGTCGAAGCGCCAGAAGAGCGGCGTCGGGGCGAGGTAGACGCCCCGCACGTCGGTGTCGCTGTCCTCGGTCGCCAGACCGAAGGCGCGCGAGCCCATCACACAGGCGTAGACGGTGTGCTCGCGCACCAGCGCCTCGGGGGACATGTCCATGGCGGTCATGGCGGTCAGGCTACGCGAGGGTGATCGTCTCCCCGGAGACGGTGATCTCCTCGGCGGGCAGCGGCCGCGGGGCCGGCCCGGCCGTCACCGCCCCGTCGGCGATGGCGTACTTCGAGCCGTGGCAGGGGCAGTCGATCGTGCCGTCGGCCACCTTGTTCACCAGGCAGCCCTGGTGGGTGCAGACGGCCGAGAACGCCTTGAACTCGCCCTCCGTGGGCTGGGTCACGACCACCTTGCGGTCCGCGAAGACCGTGCCGCCGCCCACCGGGATCTCCGAGGTGCTCGCCAGCGGGGTGCCGGCCGGAGCGCTGCCCGTCCCGGCCGGGGTGGTGGCGGGCGCGCTCGACTCCGTGCCGCCGTCGCCGGCCTCACCGCCGTCCGAGCCGCAGGCGGTGGCCGTCGCCGCGGTCGCCGTCGTCAGGGCCGCGGCCATCAGGACCGTGCGGCGGGGTGTCGTCCGTGAAGTCATACGGCCCAGCTTCGCCCCGTACGCCGCACGGCCCCCGCAACACGCCGGGCCCCGGCTACACCCAGGGCACCAACTCCCTCGCACGGCCGTCCGCGTCCCGCAGCACCTCCAGGACCGCGGTCACGGCGGCGCGCTCGACCGGCCCGTACACATGGGGGAAGAGCCGGTCCTCCGAGCCCTCCCAGCGGACCTCCCCGGAGAGCAGGGACTCGTCGATCACCAGCACCAGCAGCGGGCCCGGCGCGTCCCGGTAGTGGGCGTCGGCGACGGCCAGCGCCGCCTGCCCGTCCGGCGAGCAGTGCACGAAGCCCTCCGCGGCGAGCGACGGCGGGGCGTAGGGGAGACCGGGGTCCGCGGACCACTCGTCCAGGGGCACCACATGGAGCAGCATCCGCCCTTTCTACCCGCTCGCCGTGCCGCGCCTACTCCGGGTGGCGGAATGTCCACCCATGGGTGAGATTGGGGATGCTCCGGCGGGGCCTCACCCGACGGGGTCACCTCGCGGGTCCTCACCTCGCGGGTCCTCATCCAGCGGGTCCTCATCCAGCGGGTCCTCACCCGGACGAAAGGCAGAACCATGGCGGGCAACGATCTCGGCGGTCTCCTCGGCTCCCTGCTCGGCGGGGGCGGCGGCCAGGGCGGCGGAGGCGCCGGCGGCATCCTGGGCTCCCTGCTCGGCGCCCTCGCGGGCGGCCAGGGCGGCCAGGGCGGCGCGGGCGGCGCCGCGGGCCAGAACCCGCTCGGCGGGCTGCTCGACATGCTCACCAGGTCCGGCCTCGCCGACCAGGCCCAGTCCTGGATCGGCACCGGCGAGAACAAGCCCGTCGACGGCACCCAGATCGCCGAGGCGCTGCCCGACGAGACCCTCCGGAAGGTCGCGCAGGAGGCCGGGGTCACCCCGCAGCAGGCCGCCGACGAGATCGCGCAGTCGCTGCCGCAGGCCGTCGACAGGCTGACGCCGGACGGATCGCTGCCGCAGGGAGGTTCGCTGGAGGACATCATCCGGGCCCAGAAGCTCTGAGCAGCCGTACGGGCCCTCCGGGCCGCCGTACGCGCGCGGGTGGGCGCCCCCCCCCGCGGCGACGGGGGCGCGCCTCGCCCCCGCCCCCCCCGCCCGCCCCCCGGCCGACCTCCCCGCGCGAGCGC